>JANXNO010000448.1 GCA_025354075.1 Burkholderiales bacterium
GGTTGCGAACGCCATTAGCTCAATCACGGTGACACCAACCGTTGCCGACGCGACTGCGACGGTCAAAGTGAACAGCACGACAGTAGCCAGTGGCAGCGCCTCGGCAGCCATTCCACTAGCGGTGGGTGCCAACGCAATTACGGTCGTCGTCACTGCTCAGGACGGAACGACTACGCAGACTTACACCGTGAACGTCAATCGGGCGGGTGCGCTTTCGAACAACGCAAACCTTAGCGCGCTGGCCGTATCGGGCGGCACGCTGTCTCCCGCGTTTGCCAGCGCCCTCCTGACATACAGCGATGCAGTCGCCAATGCGGTGACGTCGATCACCGTAACGCCAACCGTTGCGGACGCTAGCGCAACCGTCAAAGTGAACGGCGTGACAGTCGCCAGCGGTAACGCGTCGGGCGCTGTAGCCCTCGCGGTGGGTGCCAACGCCATCACCGTCGTGGTGACCGCACAGGACGGCACGGCAACGCAGACCTACACAGTGAACGTCACGCGTGCGGCGGCAATCGTCACCGTGTTCAGCGGCACCACGTTTACCGGAACAGGCATCGCCACGGCCACGCTGTCCGGCGGTGGGGCGACTTGCTCGTTCGGCAGTACCGCCTTCGTTGGCCCGTCGGTGCCAGCGCCTGCGGGCGTGACCTTCCCTGACGGTTTGTTCGACTTCACGACGACCAACTGTACGGGCACGATCACCGTCACTGTGGTGTTTCCCACCCCGTTCGCAGCGGGCGCGCAATACTGGAAGTACGGCCCAACCCCATCGAACAATCCACCTCATTGGTACACGCTGGCCGCAGGCGCGCCGAACAACCTGGTGCTGGCAGGCAACACAGCCACCTTCACCATCACCGACGGCGGCCTGGGCGACGATGACCTCACCGTCAACGGCACCATCGTAGACGCCGGCGGGATTGGCATTGCAGCGGCAGTAGCGGCGGTTGATCCAGTGACCGTGCCAACGCTGAGCCAGTGGGGATTGCTCCTGTTGTCGGGCTTGATGTTGCTGGGGTTTGTCGGAGTGACGAAGTCGGGGCGAGTGCGGTCCGCGAAGCGTTAACAAATAATTGACCTACGAAAAAGCCGACGATTTCGTCGGCTTTTTTGCGCGTAGGGTGCGCGCCACATCGCGCACCTCGTCGTGTCCCATTCTGCTGTTCGGCTATCCATTCTTTCCGGCCACCGTGGTGCGCATTTTGATGCGCACCCTACTTCGCTACATGCGCATTCTGCGTCGCCGAGTTGATAAATGCAGCCTGCGACGATACGCCGCGCATCTCATAACGTGACATTTTGGTTACCGCTTTGCTAAGTATCGTTTTGTGCCTGTTCGAGTGAGGCAATATGTGCCGCCTTTCGGTCCTTTGCAGGTCGCAATACTGTCGCATTGGCAAGGCTCCATCGGCTCTCTGGCGGCAGCCTTGTCGGTTGGGCTAGCACTCAGCCAGATCCAAGGTGCTACCGCGTTGGGGTCAGTCCACAATCCAGTCTTTCCTGCGCGTGCGACTTGCTCCGCAGCCTCGTATGAGATTTCGCCTGCCGCCGCCTCATCATCGGCGTATTTTTTGGAGTACCACGCCATTCCAAGTTCGATTTGCCGGAGATTACAGTCCACCCCATCCACTATGACACGAGCAACTGTTCTCCCAAAGCTATCCAATTTTTCTCCCTTGATGATTGCTATTTTTCCAAGAGCACAATCAGACAATGCCTCCTTGGACTTATTACCGAACACTTGTCCGCCCTCAGGCGCATCAATCGCAGAAAGCCTAATCCTCAGCTCACGTTTCTGTGAATCTTGAACAGCCAGCGTGTCACCATTTAACACGCGCACAACGCGAAAAGTTAATGCCTGGGAATGCGCTGTCGCCAAAAACAACGGTACTAGCGCTGTCAGCAACAGACAGAAAGTTATCGGTGATTTCATTCGTTTCTAAATCGGCACCCGAAATTTGTTGCCCACGCGTCACTCAAGCCACCGGAAACGTCCCCGGCAAAAGAATCCGCTTGTCGACGTTCTGGATATTGGTGTGCCCACAAAACGCCATGCTCACATCCAGTTCCTTGTGGATGATTTGCAGCGCTTTGGTCACGCCTGCCTCGCCCATCGCGCCCAATCCATAAACCATCGCGCGACCAATCCACACACCCTTCGCGCCCAGCGCCCACGCTCTGAGCACGTCCTGGCCGGAGCGGACGCCGCCGTCCATGTGAACTTCGATCTGGTCGCCTACTGCGGCGACGATGGCGGGCAGCGCGCGGATGGAGGTTTCTGCGCCGTCTAACTGGCGGCCGCCGTGGTTGGATACGACTATCGCGTCGGCACCGCTCTCGACTGCAAGTTTGGCGTCTTCGACGTCCTGAATGCCTTTGAGGATGAGCTTGCCGCCCCAGCG
>JANXNO010000450.1 GCA_025354075.1 Burkholderiales bacterium
CTGCGGTTGCAGCGCCTACGCCAGCGCAGCCAGTCGTAGCACCTGCTGCCGCAGCGCCCGCCGCTGCAGCACCGGCACCGGTGGTTGCGCCACCACCTGCAGCGACGGTTGCTACCGCGAGTCCGGCCGCAGCAGCACCTCGACCCGCGCCTGCGGCATCTCGTGAAATCAAGCTGGTGAGCCGCGTCGAACCGACCTTTCCGCGCGGCATTGATGCCGACCGGGGCACCGTCAAAGCCAGGCTACAGGTAGACGCTCGCGGAGCAGTGACTGCTGTCGAAATTGTTGAGGCTAATCCACCACGTGTGTTTGATCGCACCGTGCGTTCGGCGTTGCAACAATGGCGCTACGAGCCCACCGGCGAAGCGTTTTCTACTGCTGCTGAAATCAGCTTTACTCGCTAACCGTCGCGGCGAGATGCGCAGAAATTACGCGCGAATATCTTTCACCAGGCAGGCGAGCGTTTCTGGCGTGATTTCGCAATGCTGCGGATAGTTGCGATGGTCGCAACCGACCTTCACCGCTGCGCCACCAAGCAGCGCGGCTCGCATATCAGCGGTAAATTCAAAGCGTAAAAAATGCACTGCCGAGGTCTTCTCGGCGGTCTCCCGCTCCAGGTCTTCGTCGGCAATCGCGTAGATACGCGCCTTGCCTTCTACCTCAACGAACATGTGATCTTCAACGTCAATCAGGCGCGCCAATTCGCGCTTGCGCTCGTTAACGTCGGGGAATTCAATCAGCAGCGTGGCCTTCCAGTTGGTGCCGTCAGGCAATAGCGGGTTGTACGCATCCAGCTCTTGCTGAATACCTTCCTGCTCGAACACGCGCTCTACGCGCAGCATCTCCTGCACTTGATAGCGAATGGTCTGTTCGTCTTCAAACTGAACCGAGAAGTGCTCACCGAGCTGCACCCGCAGCAGGCGACGATGCGCGATCAGTTGCGGCTTGTTAGCTTTGAGGAAGATGCTGTACGCCTCAAGTGTCATCAGGTCGGAGGGTTTAAGGTGTGCCATGTCGTCAAGTCCATGATTCATTTATAGGTTGCGCTCCGCGCACCATCAAGTGTTACTACCCAACGCCGTACGCCCTGGCGATCAAACTAATCGGATGCGCCAACACCGGAGCTTTATCCAAGACGAGCTTCAACTCATCAATGCCCTGTTCGATGTGATGCCCGGCAAGCTGGCAGTCCGAAGAAATGTAATCGGGCGTGTTTTGCATCATCGCCTTGAACACCGGTTTGCCGATTTTCATCGCCGTCTTGTGATGCAATTTTTTTACGCCGTAGGTGCCTGCATGGCCCGAACAACGCTCCACTGTGTTGACCGTGATGCCCGGCACCAGCTTCAACATTTCTTCGGTCTTCTTGCCGATGTTTTGCACCCGACTGTGACACGGAATGTGGTAGCTCACATGGCCCAGCTCCACTTTGAAATCAGTCTTCAGCAAGCCATCTTTTTTGCGCGCAATGAGATATTCAAACGGATCCCACATCGCCTCTTTCACCAGGTGCGCATCAGCGCTTTCTGGCATCAGCAGCGGGATTTCCTGCTTGAACATCAGCGTGCAGGACGGAATTGCCGTGAGGATGGCGTAGCCCTCCCTTGCGTATTTGGCCAATACGGGCAAATTGAACGAAGCCAGCTCCGCGACGCCGTCCAGATCGCCCAATTCGAGCTTGGGCATACCGCAACACTTTTCCTTGCTGACGATCTCGAACGCAATGTCGTTGTGCGTAAGCACATTCAACAAATCCATGCCAATGCCGGGCTCGTTGTAGTTGATGTAACACGTCGAAAAAATCGCAACTTTGCCCGGCGTGCGTTCGCCGTTTTTGATCGGTGCGCTGCTGTGCGCGGCTGCTTTCGCCAGCGAGCGAAATTTCTTGGTCGCCAACGACGGAATCCATGCGTGTTTATCGACGCCAAGCTGGCTCTCCATCACGCCACGCGCGAACTGCGTTTTATTGATCGCATTGGCCGTTTGCACGATGATCGGAATGCCCGCAAACTTGCCCTGCACGTCGGTCGAAGCGAGGAAGCGCTCGCCCGCGCCAACCTCGCCCTTTTTGAATTTCACGGCTTTGGCACGCAACATCAAATGCGGAAAGTCCACATTCCACGGATGCGGTGGCGTGTAGGGACATTTCGTCATGTAGCAGACGTCACACAGATAGCACTGATCAACGACCTTAACGAAGTCGGTCTTGGCCACGCCGTCAACTTCGAGCGTGCTCGATTCGTCAATCAGGTCGAACAGTGTCGGAAAACTATTGCACAGACTCACGCAGCGGCGGCACCCGTGGCAAATGTCGAACACTCGCTCCAGCTCGTGATTTAACGCGTCTTCGTTCCAGAACTCCGGGTTTTTCCAGTCAATCGCATGACGCGTGGGTGCTTCAAGATTGCCTTCTCGGGACATGGTTCGCACTCCAGATTTTTGTTGCTAGGGTCAGAGTGCGAAAGGAGCGCCAGCGCGCCATCTCACCGTAGCCCTCTCCCGTGATGGGAGAGGCATGACACCAAATCGCGATTAGTCGACCAGCGCCTCAAGCGCTTTGGCGTAACGGTTGGCGTGTGAACGCTCAGCTTTGGCCAACGTCTCGAACCAGTCGGCGATCTCGTCGAAGCCTTCTTCGCGCGCTGATTTCGCCATGCCTGGGTACATATCCGTGTACTCATGCGTCTCGCCGGCAACGGCAGACTTCAAGTTGTCGCGGCTGGAGCCAATCGGCAGATCGGTGGCGGGATCGCCCACCAACGCGAGATAGTCGAGGTGGCCGTGCGCGTGCCCGGTTTCGCCTTCTGCAGTCGACCGGAAAAGCGCTGCAACGTCGTTTTGGCCTTCAATGTCAGCCTTGTTCGCGAAATATAAGTAACGACGATTGGCCTGACTTTCGCCTGCGAAAGCGGCTTTCAAGTTGTCGTGAGTTTTCGTACCTTTAAGGTTCATGGGAGCACTCCTGTTTGTGGTTTGGCTACTTAGTGAACGGACACATGAAATGCGTTCGCCACACATTCAGCCGCTCAAGTATCTGCCCATCGCGCGTTGAGTGCATTGAGGGAAAGCGATGAGATTGAGTGTTTTTTCCACTCGACTCGGACAATCCGACGGTCGTAGCGCCTCAGCCGCGAATCACATCGTATCAACGCTCGACGGTTCGCGGCTGGGCCGCGCCTACAAAAACCTGCACCGCTGATCAAACAATCACTCGAAAAGCCGCATCCCAGCGTCGTCTCAAAGCGTATTCGCGTAAAATTTAGGCAATATGAATGAAATTAGTAACGCCATCGATACCTCCCCGGCTTCCTCCGCTCCTGTGGCTTCGTCCCTCGAGTCCGACCTAAATCACATCGAAGCGTCACCCGAGACTGATGTTGCAGACACTCCAACTCCCTTCGTTGAGGCCGTAGCCGCGACGCCGGCTCCGGTTACCTTCGCCACGCTGAATCTTGCCGAGCCCATCTTGCGCGCGGTAACTGACTCCGGCTACACCACGCCAACGCCGATTCAGGCTCAAGCAATTCCCGTTGTGCTCGCTGGGCTGGACGTCATGGGCGGCGCGCAAACCGGCACCGGCAAAACGGCTGCCTTCACGCTGCCGATCCTGAACCGCATGTTGAAGCACGCCAACAGTTCGCCATCGCCAGCGCGTCACCCGATTCGCGCGCTGATGCTTGCGCCGACGCGCGAACTCGCGATTCAAATCGAAGAAAGCGTCGAAACGTACGCCAAACACACCGGTCTGCGCTCAACGGTGGTTTTTGGTGGCGTCGACATGAAGGAACAAAAGGCAGCAGTTCGCGCCGGCGTTGAAATTCTGGTTGCTACGCCGGGTCGCTTGCTCGATCACATCGAGCAAAAAAACTTGAGCCTTAATCAGGTTGAAGTGTTGGTGCTCGACGAGGCCGACCGCATGCTTGACATGGGTTTCATTCCCGACATCGTGCGCATCATTGGCATGCTGCCAAAAGAGCGACAAAGCCTGTTGTTTTCAGCCACGTTCTCGAACGAGATCAAAGCGCTGGCCGACCGCATGCTCAAGGCTCCAGTTCTAATCGAAGTCGCGCGCCGTAACGAGTCTGCAGCCAATGTGGCCCAGCAGATGTATCGCGTTCAAGGCGACGACAAACGCCGCCTGCTCGGCCACATCGTCAACTCGCAAAACCTCACGCAAGTGCTGGTATTTTGCCGCTCAAAAATGAACACTGCACGGCTCGCTACGGCACTGCAACGCGATGGTTTTTCCACCAGCGCAATTCACGGCGACAAGACGCAGGACGAGCGCATGAAGGCGCTCGAAGGCTTCAAGAATGGCGAAATTCGCATTCTGGTCGCGACCGATGTTGCCGCTCGTGGGCTAGATATTGATCAGTTGCCGATGGTCGTGAACTACGAGCTGCCGTTCGTCGCCGAAGACTATGTGCATCGCATTGGTCGTACCGGGCGAGCCGGGGCGAGTGGCACGGCGGTCTCCTTCGTATCGCCAGACGACGGCAAGCTGCTCGCGGAAATCGAGAAACTCATCAAGCGTAAACTGGATGAGCAGGCCATGCCTGATCTGTCGGGTTACGGTGATCGCTACGCGCCGCGTAACGCGTCGGAATCCTCCAGCAATGCTGGCCATTCACGGGGGTCATCGTCGCCTGATCGTCCGCGGGGTCAGGGTGCGCGCGCCCACAGCGGCGAAGGCTACGCTGGTGTGCGCGCACCGATGTCAGAACCCAGGACGACGAACTATCAGGGCGGTCGAGATAAATCGCATTTCGATTTAAATCCCGATCAGCCCATCGCGCCGAATGCGCACGGCGCGAAAGGCGGTCGCAATACCGCCGTCGGGCGTCGAGCGATGCGTGAAATTTGCGTGCTGCTCAAATCACCGCCACGCACCGTCCCACTTGCAAAGACCGATCAGACAGAAACCGCTGGACTGTCGGCGTAATGTCCGTGCTGTCATCGTCTGCAC
>JANXNO010000470.1 GCA_025354075.1 Burkholderiales bacterium
GGCTCAGCGCCCGCATCGCCGCAAAGCCGGGCGCGGAGACGCCTACGATGATTGGCAAGCCGGAGGCACGCTTGATGACGCGGGCGGCGACATCCACGGCTTCCGCATGCTCCAGCTTCGGCGCTTCGCCGAGTTGCCCGAGCACAGTGATGCCGGTCATGCCACTCGCGACAAAGAAGTCGGTCATGCGATCAATGGACGCATTGTCAATCTCGCCGTCAGGCAGGAAGGGCGTGGGTGCGATGACGATGACGCCTGAAGCGGTAGCGGTGAGTTTCATCGGTTCTGTCCTGTCAGCGACGACTCAGTCGCTCTTGATATTGCCATCCCTGATCACTTGTGTCCACATCGCGACCTCGGCGCGAATGGCCTGCGCCGCCTGTTCAGGTGTCGTCCACGTGGCATTCGCGCCCTGCGCCAGCATTGAGTCCTTCACATCCTGCTGCTCAAGAATGGTTTTGAGCGTTACGTTCAATTTGGCGATGATCGGCGCGGGTGTACCGGCGGGAGCGAGGATACCGAACATGGAACTGACGTCAAATCCCTTGAGTCCCGCCTCTGGTGCCGTCGGTACGCCGGGTAGCGACGGGATCGCGGTCGCTGTTGCCGTCGCCAGCGCGCGCAATTTGCCTGCCTTGATGTGACCCTGTGCGGAGGGCGCGGTCTCGATCATCATTTGCACCTGGCCGCCGATCAAATCAGTCATAGCAGGGCCACTGCCTTTGTAGGGCACATGCAAGAGTTTTACGCCGACCAGCCGTTGAAACATTTCGCCCGCCAGATGTTGCGGCGAACCGTTGCCGGATGAGGCATAGGTGATGCTGCCGGGGTTCGCTTTTGCGAGTGCAATCAGCTCGGCAAGCGTGGTCGCCTTGACGCCGGGATTGACCACAAACACCAACGGCACCCGCCCCACTATAGCCACTGGCGCAAAGCTCTTTTCCATATCAAACAGCGCAGTCGTTCCCTGCAACACGCTGCTGATGGAGTGGCTGGTCAGCGCGCCCATCAACAGCGTGTAACCATCCGGCTTCTCTTTCGCGACGACCGATGCACCGAGTCCACCAGCGGCACCGGCGCGGTTATCAACCACCACTGTTTGCCCAAGGGCCGTGCCCAACTTTTGCGCCATGACGCGACCGATGACGTCGGTTGCGCCGCCGGGCGGATAAGGCACGATAAGTCTGATCGGTTTGTCTGGATATTGCGCAAAGGCAGCATTTGCGGCGAGCGTTGTTGCGATGATCGCGATGCGGACGACACGTCGCGCTAGCGTGTCACGTGGCGTGACGATTTTTGAATACATGAGGGCCTCCTTGGCGCAGTGTGCGCGATGTTTGCGCAAGTATCGTTGCCACGGTTGCGAGTTAGGGCGCTGAGCGCTGTGCAAACGGAACAATGAACCGTTACGCGCGCACGGTTGCGTTGGTCGCATATGCTTCGCTCATGGAAAATTCAGCTCCCCCACCCGACGCGCCACCCGTTACTACCGGCATGAAAAAGGGCCTCACCAGCTATGGTGACGCGGGCTTCTCGCTTTTTTTGCGTAAGGCGTTCATCAAGGGCGCGGGCTACACCGATTCCGCGCTGGATCGCCCTGTCATCGGCATCACCAATACCGGCAGCAGCTATAACCCGTGTCACGGCAATGCGCCGCAATTGATCGAGGCGGTCAAGCGCGGCGTGATGCTGGCAGGCGGATTGCCAATGGACTTTCCGACGATGTCGATTCATGAAAGTTTCTCGGCACCGACCAGTATGTATCTGCGCAACCTCATGTCGATGGACACGGAGGAGCTGATTCGCGCGCAGCCTATGGACGCTGTGGTGTTGATCGGTGGTTGTGACAAAACGGTGCCTGCACAATTGATGGGGGCCGCGTCTGCGGGCATCCCGGCGATCCAGCTGATCACCGGCTCCATGCTCACCGGCTCGCATCGCTCCGAGCGCGTTGGCGCGTGCACCGATTGCCGGCGCTACTGGGGTAAATATCGCGCAGACGAAGTGGATGCTGAGGAGATTGCCGAGGTGAACAATCAGCTGGTCGCGAGCGTCGGCACCTGCTCGGTTATGGGCACGGCGAGCACGATGGCCTGTATCGCTGAGGCGCTCGGCATGACGGTGCCCGGCGGTGCCTCGCCACCCGCAGTCACGGCCGACCGCATTCGCGTGGCGGAAGAGACGGGCACGCTGGCCGTGAAAATGGCGCACGAACGATTGACCATCGACAAAGTCCTCACTGCGCACGCGTTTGAGAACGCCATGCGCGTGCTGCTCGCCATTGGCGGCTCGACCAACGGCATCGTGCATCTCACAGCGATTGCCGGGCGGCTCGGTTTTGAAATTGATCTGGAGGCGCTGGACCGCATGGGGCGCGACACGCCGGTACTGCTCGATTTAAAGCCGTCCGGTCAACACTACATGGAAGACTTTCATCACGCTGGCGGTATGGCGACGTTGCTGCGCGAATTAAAACCGCTGCTGCATCTAGACGCGCTGACAGTGACCGGGCGCACCCTCGGTGAAGAGATCTACGCGGCTGGCCCTGGCTTCAGGCAGGACGTTGTGCGCAGCATGAGTAACCCCATCTATCCGCAGGGCGGTATCGCGGTGTTGCAGGGCAACCTGGCACCAGGCGGCGCGATCATCAAGCAGTCCGCAGCGGACGCCACACTGATGGAGCACGAGGGCCGCGCCGTGGTGTTTGAGAATGCGGCTGATCTCGCCAACCGCATTGACAGCGACGATCTGGACGTCACGGCGGATGACATTCTGGTGCTCAAAAATATCGGGCCGAAGGGCGCGCCGGGCATGCCGGAAGCGGGCTACATCCCGATTCCGAAAAAGCTGGCACGCGTCGGCGTCAAGGACATCGTGAGAATTTCTGACGGGCGAATGAGCGGCACGGCCGCGGGCACAATCGTGTTGCACGTGACGCCAGAGTCGGCAGTCGGCGGGCCGCTTGCATATGTGCAGAACGGAGATCGAATCCGCCTGAGCGTTGCCCAGCGTGGCATTAATTTGCTGGTGACCGATGATGAGTTGGCACGACGCATGGCCGCCAGTCCTGCGGTTGCGCCGAGTGCTGACCGTGGTTACCGAAAACTATTTTTGCAGACGGTGACGCAGGCCGATCAGGGCGTGGACTTCGACTTTTTGCGAGCGCCGGAAAGCAGGGGATCAATTCCAAAGATGTAGCCGTCGCCGCTGTGGAAGCGGCGGGTAGGCGTAACGTCTGCAAGGCAAGACACGGCGCGCCAGATACCGAAAATTCTCGATAAACTTGGACCCCCCACCACTGCAAGCGGGAGTTCACGTGAGTGAAGTGCCAGACGTTGCTAAAAGCAGCCCAGCATCGGAGCGCAGCGATTCAGCGCAGTTCAACAACGTCGACGAGCTGTATCCCGCTGTGTATCTGGATTTGAAGCGCATGGCGCGGCAACATTTGCGGCGCGGATCGAACTACACCGATTTGCCGGTGACTGTGTTGGTGCATGAGAGTTTTGCGCGGCTTGGCCACCTGCGCATGCCGATTGATCGCGCGGCTTTTTTTGCTTACGCAGCGCGAGCGATGCGCAGCATCATCGTAGATTATGTTCGTAGCCGCGAGGCCACAAAGCGCGCGGGCATGCAGGTGAGTTTGACGCTCGCCGATGATGTGGCGGCGATCACGCTTGACCACACACAAATCATTTCCGTTGATCGTGCGTTGCGCGAACTTGAAGTTGGGGACAAGCGCGCGCACGACCTGGTGGAGCTACGATATTTCGCGGGCTTCACGCTCGAAGAATGCGCGCAGCAACTGGAAATTTCTCTGGCAACCGCTCAACGCGACTGGCGGAAGGCGCGCGCGTTTTTGGGGATGGTCTTGCGGGAGACGGCGGAATAGCAAGCGTGCGCGCAGTTCGGGGTGTTTTGTCCCCTCGCCCCGAGGAAGAGGGTTGGGGAGAGGGGGGAGAGCGATTGGCTTTGAAAACTACTGCGCTTTGAAGCGTGGATGCATCGGGCTCAGCACAGTGCGAAAAATCGCTTCAGTTTCATCACGCAGCGCTTGTGCTTCAACGGCCTTCCCTATCGTTTGCAACGCCGTCGCGCCGAGCGACATCAACTCGCCGCGCACCTGACAACGCTTAAGGTCGTAGCGATGATTGCGCTCTAGATAATCCAATCCCTCGCGAGCCGCCGCATAGGCAGCCGCAGCATCCCCACGTTTGCTTTCAATCCGAACACGCTCAAGGATGAGCGGCGCGTAAAACGGGCTCGGTGACAGCGTATGTGCTGCAATTTCTTTCAGGCCAATCGCAACCGATTGCATCGCAGCGGCGTCGTCGCCGCTGAGGCGAGCGGCGATGGCCTGTACCCAGCGCCGCCCCGCCAGAAGCGCAGGGTTGCCAGGAGCGCTTTGCACAAACATCTCGGCGGCTTGCGTCGAAAATTGTTGAGCACATTGCACATCACTGCTCACAACACACGCTTCAAAACGCGCATGCGCCAGACGCAGCTGCACGAGTCCTGCGAGGCTGCCTGAAGGCGTCCGCTCGTTCAGCAAGCGCTGAACTACAGCAAGCTGACCATGCTGCGCGTAGCTACGAATCACTGCCTGAAACAACAGATCAGAGACCTGCGCCAGCGGTATTTTCAACGTCGGTTGCAACCGCGTTTCGATGAACGCAACCGCAGCAGCCGGATCGCCTGCGGTCAATAACAGATCGAGCCGACCTGCAAATGCAGCATTGGCTGAGAGCCCGTCGCCAGCGCCCACTTGACCCAACTGCTCGATGGCTTTGTCGTTGGCTGCGACCGCTTCGGTGAAGCGCATCGCGATGCGATTGGCGAACATGACGCGAATCCAAGCGGCACTTTCGCTGTGCTTGCGGTTGTCGCCACCTTGATTGCGGCTTGCCATCAATTTTTCTGCGGTGGCTAATGCGGTCGACGCATCGCCTGACTTCCACGCGATGATGACTTGATCGAACAGCAGTGTTTCTTCAATGCCGCTGCGCCTCGGGTTTGACAAGGGGATCGAAGGCAGCAGCGCGACAGCTTCGCGCATCAATCTGCCTGCTTCATTGACGTCTCCATTGTTGGCATGAAACTCCGCCAGAAACGATTTTGCATCGACGATTGCCGCCGCGTCACCAAGTTTTAGCGCGTAGTTGTGCGCGTCTTCCAGCCCGCGACGTGCGCGTGATGGCTCGCCCATTTCGTAGAAGCGAATCGCCAACATTTTTGCGACGTTAGCACTGGTTAGATAGTCGTCCTTGAACACTTCCGGAATTTTTGCGATGCCGATGTCTAGCAATTGCGCAGTCGTCAATGGCGAATTTTGCGGTGCATGATTGGAGATTAACTGCACTACAAAATCAATCGTTTTATCGCGCTGCTCCGTCTCGCTCACGGCGCGTGCACGTTGGCGGTCTGCTTCGTCGCGTTGCCGATGCGCCTCTACAGTTTGCAGTACCGATACCGAAAGCGCAGCCAACACCAGTAACACCACACCAATGGTTGAGCCCACGGCGAACTGATTCCGCCGGACGAATTTTCCGGCGCGATACAGGCCCGTATCGGGCTGCGCGGTCACCGGCTCGTGATGCAGGAATCGCAACAGATCGTCTTTCATCGCCGCCGCGTTGGCGTAGCGATCGTTAGGCGAGTCGCTGATCGCCTTGGCAACGATACTGTCGATATCGCCTTTCACGATTTTCGACCAGTGGCTGCGGCCAGGCGAAACGGCGAGCTTTTCTGACGGACGCGTGTAAACCTGATGGTCTGCTGGCGATTCGCCGGTCAGCAGTTCATACAGGGTGATACCGAGTGAATAAACGTCACTGGCAGTGCTTACTGCATCGCCCTTCACCTGCTCGGGCGGTGCGTAGCGTGGCGTATAGCCGAGTCCGGCAATGCGCGACAGGTCGCCCGCAACGTTGCCACTTGCATCATCATCCAGCAACTTGCCGAGGCCGAAATCGAGCAGCTTCACTTCACCCGTTGCGGTGACCAGAATATTGGCGGGCTTGATGTCGCGGTGCAGCACCAGCATCGAATGCGCGTAGGCCACAGCATCCAGCACCTGACAGAAAAGCTCGACGACTTTGATGATGCCCAATGCGTTTTTTTCGCAGTAATGCTGGATCGCCAGTCCCTGCACATACTCCAGCACCAGATACCACACGTCCTCATCCACCAGTCCCGCATCAGTCAGCCGTGCGATGTTCGGGTGTGACAGTTTGGCCAGCAACTCGCCCTCGCGCTTGAAGCGCTCGCGAGCGGATGGCGCGCGCAACGCCGCATTCGACAGCAGCTTGATGGCCACCTTGCCTTCAAAACGGCCGTCGGCGCGTTCGGCCAGCCACACGCTGCCCATGCCGCCGCGCCCGATTTCGTGAATCAGCGTGTATGCACCGAGTCGACGACCGGTATTGCGTTTGTTGCCCAAAGGAGGGTCATCGCCTTCATCGCCCGGATCAACATCTACGCCCGCTGCGCTAGATTGGCCGATGGGGCGTATCGTCAGCGCGGGCTCACGGCGCATGCCATCGACCAGGTCCGCTAGACGAGGGTCAGACGTGCGCAACGCGGCCAACTGCGCGTCGGCTTCTGAATCAGGCAAGTCCATGAGCCGTTCGTATTCGCGAAGCGCCTGAATCCACTGTGTTTGCACGGTTGCACCTCTATGGTCGAGCAATCACCGAGACCGATCTGTGATCGCACCCGATTACATACGTGATTACGCTGCGAATCCAGTCAAACGACGGTGAAACCAAAAAATCGTCCGCAGCCAAGCCTCGGCCGCAGCCACAATTGCAGCTGAACCGCCGCAGATTGCCAGCGCCGCCGGTCTCATCCCAACGCCGCGTCGCTTGAAGGCCGGATAGATTTTGACAATGGGGCGTTGCGACCGGCGCCCGGCAAATAAATCAACGTGCCTTGTGGG
>JANXNO010000593.1 GCA_025354075.1 Burkholderiales bacterium
GCAACGGCAAACCAGGCGGCGGGATGCTGGTTGATAAAGGCAACTATCGGTTGATCAACGTCATCGTTCTCAGACATGCGGACCAGCAGTCGGCCGGCGACATTCTGGTCTGACGCCACACCCGCCAGCGGCAGCGCAATGGTGCGATTGAGTGCCGCGCAGTGCCGCTCCACCACGACTTGTGCCAGCGGCTGGGTGGTCGCAACCGCCGTGGCACGACCATCGAAAGCAGGTTTGACGACGACCGTTGTTTGCAAGGTGCTGTCGGGCAAGGACGCCGCGGCCTTGACGTCCGCGCAATAGGTGTCGACTGTCTTGGTGAATGGCTGGTTGTTGACGTGAATGAGCGCGCGATCCACGCCAAAGGCCACGATGAACAGTACGCCGAGAATAAAAATATACGGCGCGAACGAGAGCAGTTTTTCAAGCCACGCGCGCTTCGGCTCGCGGCCACCAGTCAGCGAGCTCTTGCCGAGGATCAGCGCCCCAAGCGTTTGCAACACCCACAGCACCACGCTCGATTTCGCAAGAACTGGAAAGTTGGCAGCGAACCAGATCACCAGTCCCGGGCCCACCGCGACGATTGAAAAAACGATGCACCACAAACCCGACCCGACGAAGAGCCAGGCACCCAGTCGTGCCAGCCATTCGCGATCACTCTCCGACATCCGCCGCTTGGCCAGCGCGATCACCACCATCACTGCTGTGGCAAATATCCACAGCATCACCAGCGTGCCCACGGCCAGATGAAACGCACTGGTCAGATAGGCGCGAGCAATGTCGGGCGCATCGACGTCAGCGACGTCCTTGAGCGAGGCAAGCCACACGTCCACGTTGCCCGACGCGATGAAGGCTCCCAGCAGCCCGTTGACGTCCATCAGTTGCACGTAACCCCATAGCAGGGCACCCGCCGCCGCGCCGCCGAAAAGGCTGCCGATAACGAGGCGCAGCCCGTTGAACTTGCCGCCTTCCTGATCGAGGCCGTGGTCGGTAATCCCGTTGCTCGCCGGAGCTTGTGGCGAACCCGACGAGGCACGCACACGCACTGCCTTTCGATCAGCAAAGGCGTTCGCCGCGCCGACCATCACCCACACCACCGCGTTCGCTACCGCCACCCGCATCATCATCGGCAGCAGTTCGACCGGCACTCCACTCGCTGCAAGCTCGCCGTAGTGAAACGCCCAGCTTGCCGCAGCAACAAAACTTGGCAGAACCACACCGAGCAGCACTGCTTTTTGCGACGCAGGCTGGTTCGCTGCGCGTTGTCGGTCAATGCGAAAACCAATCATGATCGCAGCCACGATCAGCGCGGTCAAACCGAGCCAGAAGGCGGGCTGTTCCTGGTACGCCTGCAACCGAAACGGTGCCGTGCGCAGGTATTCCGCACCGACGGCGATACACAGATGCACGGCAAGGATTAACGTCACCGCTACGCACAGTAGCACTGGCAGATTGATCAGCAGGTTTCTCGAATACGTCACGAGGGCCGTCCAGGTGTCGACGCTCATGATGCCGACCTGCGGCGTCAAGTAGTTGCTGTAGCGCCGCAAAAACTGAACTGCCGAATCCTCACGTTGTGCACCGGGCGGTGGCGCAAGCATCGGCTCGACGTTTTCGACCTTGCCGTCAGCGCGTCGATGAATCAGGGCCGACAGCCAGCTGCCAATGTAGCCACCACCCGAAACGGTGGACAGGTAGTGAAACTTTGCCAGCAGCCGTTGTTCAGCGAGGCCCTGCAACAGGCCCAGGCTGAATGTTGCCGCGCGGATGCCGCCGCCCGAGAGCGCGAGGCCGAGGGCCGGGCGGCTGCTCGCGAGGCCCAGCTGGTTGCGCTCTGCGGCGCGCACTTCATCCCACGTCAATGGCTGCTGGTCGGTACCATCGCCTTTTTCGGTGCTGCTCATGCGGGCTCCTTGCGCCAGCATTGATGCGGCGAACCCGGAATTTACGCCGAATTGTCGCGTTTGGCACTACCGGAATGCACGGGGCTTGACGGGCAATGGGGCGAAATTTGACGTCTCGTTCAGCCGTTGCAAATGTCCGCGCAGCAATGCTCCGATGGCCGCAGGCGAATAGTGTTCACGCATGAATTGTTGTGCTGCCCGACCGATATCGTGACGCAGCGAGTCGCGCTCGAACACGGCGCGCATGTGCCGCGCCGCGCTGTCAACGCGCGCATCCGCCCACAGCTGATCCTGGGTGTCGGGATATTCGCCGGGTTTAACCGCAACGAGCGAATAGTCGACCAGCAAACTATTGGACTCGTTCATGAAATCAAGGTTCGCCGAATAGGCCGTGCCAATGACCGGCTTGCCGATGGCCATGCACTCGGCCATGCCAAGGCCAAAGCCTTCGGAGCGGTGCAGCGACGCATAGCAATCGGCACTGACCTGCAAGCCCATAACTTCGTCCCTCGTCATGAAACGGTCGATGAAGCGGATTCGCGGGTCGCCGGCAGCGAGCGCGTGGAGCGACGCTCGTTCCTCCGGGTACAGTTCGCTTTGTACTGACTTGATCACCAGTCGTGCGCGCGCGAATTGGCTCACGTTGACCGGGAACGCTTCGCGAAACGCCCGCACCAGCGCCCACGGATTTTTTCGCGTGATCATCGAGCCATAGGCAAACGAAAACAGAAACACAAAGTCGCCGTTCTCCAGGCCAAATTCGCTGCGCATGTAAGCGCGCGATGGCTGTGGCGGACGAATCGGCGTGGGCACCGTGAAAACTGGAATCGACACCGATTTTGCCAATGCGCAACGCACAAATTCTGATGCTGCCCAAAGCTCCTGCAAGCCTGCCGCTGCGCGTACCCACGCGGTCGGGATTTTTTCACGCTCCCAAAACCAGTAGCCAATTTTGCAGGCGGAACTGATCGCTGCCGCGCCTTCGTGATGCACCGCCTCGTTGAGTGCGTCGGGGTTCACGCAGATGATCTGGTGACAAAAAACCGGAGCTGTCACGATTCGCGAGTCCAGCGAATTGTCCGATTTGCGAATGCCAGAATCGATGTCAATATCGATCACGGAATGAGCGAGGCCCACCGCGGCGCAGGCTTGCGCCAAGGCCCGCACGTTTTCGCCCAGACCTGATTCAGCTCGCGCAAACCCGATCAGGTCAAAGCCATCGCCGCGCATGGGGTGTGAAAGTGTTGGCTGCGCCGCGATGCGTTGCGCGATATTGGCGAGCGTTGCCGACGTGAGCTTTGCACCGGCGCCGTAGCGCAACGGTCGCTTGAGAAACGCGAGTCCGTGCGTGGCCAGACTCGGTGCCAGCGGATTGACAAAACCGGCATCAGAGAACGCGTCATCAATGTAGCGCCCCTGTGCCGCGTCAGCCACGGTCGTGACGGCAGCGAAATCGTCCGCAATGGCCCGTGCGCCAGCGGCGGTCAACAGCAGCGGCGCGTGGGCGGTAAGGCAGGGCTCATCCTTTTGACACAGCGCTGATACCAGCTCGCCCAGCGCGAGCGATAACTGCGGCGTTTGCCACGAAATGTCGGCCAATAGCGACGCGCGTACCACCAGATTGTTGATGCTTAACGGTAGCAATGGCGTGGCCACACACATGGCAGCAAGCTGTTCCGTAAATTGCGCGTTATTCAGCCCCGCCCAGGTTTCGAGCAACGGCTTCGGCCACTGGGCGCGCACGGGCGTTGCCTCGTTATCAAACGAGACCGTGGAAAAAGCCCAACCAGCCTGCGCCGCTTCGAGCGTCTTGATCATGGCGCTCAGGCGCTTTGCATCCAGCGGAGCGTCTGCGCTGGCAAAGGCCACGTAGTCGGCGTTGCTGGCGAGCAGTAGCTTGTGAATCTGTTCGCAGGTGCTGGCGTTGGCGGTCCCGCCGACATGCAGTTGGCGTAATGCAATATGGGTCGCGGTGTCGTGCCCGTTATCCGCCACTAGGGCTTGCGGCATCGACACAGAAGATTGCAGCACTGCGCAGACGGGCAACGGGTCCGACGGGCCCGGTGCGTAGCGCGCCCGAACCCGATGCAGGGCGGCGTGCTGCGCAGCGGTGGGCCGCGCGTTCCGGGCGGGCAGATAGGCGCTGAGCACGTACCCGTAGTTATGGCGATATGGGGCGTATTGCCACTGCGTGCGCTGGCCGGCACGCTCTATGAGTGTTTTGGCTTCAGCGAAATCGAATGACGCCATGCGCACCACGCCGAGCATATGCATGGCGTCGTCGTGATGTGGGTTGAGCGCCAGGCATTCTCGATAGCGCGCCTCGGCCAGTACCAGGTCGTCGGCAAGCTGGGCGCTGAGGCCTTCTTGTGCCAGACGATCCGCCCAGGCCGCCGCGCCGACCGCATGCGCCACGGGAGTTGCCGACGTGTGCGGGGCAACTGCGGCCAGCGCGCCATGACAGACTTTAAAGCGCCGACCACCGCCGCACCAGCAGGGATCGTTGCGCGCCGGGAGCGCGCCGATGGGCGGCGCTACTGATGTCGTTGCAGACACGTCGACTGCGCACAGCTTTTCAACGCATGTCCCATACAATATGGGCTATACGCCAAATAAGATCGAAAGTCGACTTAACCACAATATCCCCCTCTAGCCCAGATTGATCGGGCACTTCAGTCAAAAGCTGGTGCCTCTATTCGCGACGTTTCGTGCCGGTTTACTGATCTGCCGCTGCCGTCCACTTACCCTTGCTGGCCAATGAATTCATCTTGCAGCGATGGGCAAATGCTGCCTGCGCGGCTTTATAGTTTTCCTGCTTGCCTTTCCACACTTTGAGTGCGGTGAAGTGCAGCGCGCGACTGTAGCTGAACGTTAGCGGCCACGGGTTGTTTGGCAGATTGTTCATCTCGTTTAAGTGCGCGGCGGAGTCGATGTCGGACTGCCCGCCCGAGAGAAACACGATGCCGGGCATGGCGCCGGGCACAGTACGTCTGAGGCACTCCACCGTTCGTTTGCCAACCTCGGCCTGACTCGCGCGATTTTTGCCATCTTTGCCGGAGATCACCATGCTCGCTTTGAGGATGGTGTGCTCAATAGACACCTTGTTGTCGGCCATCTGTCCGATCAGCGTGCGCAGCACGGCCTCGGTGACGTTGAACGAGGTGTCAATGTCGTAATCGCCATCGAGCAGCACTTCGGGCTCGACCACCGGAACGATGCCTGCTTCCTGGCAAATAGCGGCGTATCGAGCGAGTGCATGAGCGTTGGCCCAGATACAGCGCGAGGTCGGAATTCCGTCGCCGATGGTGATGACCGCGCGCCACTTGGCGAAGCGTGCGCCAAGCGCAAAATAGTCCTTCATGCGCTTTTGCAGGCCGTCAAGACCGTCGCTGATCAGCTCGCCCGGCGCACCGGCGA
>JANXNO010000530.1 GCA_025354075.1 Burkholderiales bacterium
CGACCACGATATCGTCGAGCGCGTCTTCGGCGATGTAGCGGCTGTCCGCGATCACGATCGCAAGGGGTTCGCCGACATGACGAACCTTGTCCCTGGCGAGCGGAACCTGCGTTCGTTGAATGTGGGTCCGAAAGCGTTCTCGTTGCCAATCAAGATCGCCCTTTAGCCGGTAGTAGTCGAGCCCGGTTTCGCCAATCGCCTTCACCTTCGGATGTTGCGCTCGTTCCAGCAACGACGCTACCGTCGGCTCGTCAATATCTTCGTAATCGGGATGAACGCCCGCCGTCGCGTAAATGTTGGCGTGACGCTCTGCAAGCGCTACGACTGACGGCCATTCTGGGTAGGTCACGCTGATGCACATGGCGTGCGTGACATTGGCTGCGGCCATGCGAGCAATGACCGCACCGGAATCCTCAGCGAAATCCGGAAAATTGATATGACAGTGGGAATCTACAAACACAGGCGCAACCGGTTGGCTTGGCAGCCAAGATTACATCGTATGGGTGGGCCGCGATGAGGCCAATAGCGCCCCGAGAATGCCCTCAATGCGGCCCTTCGCGGCACGACCCGTGTCATCTTTAGTGAACTGCACGCCGATGCCCTGCGCCCGCGCGCCCTGAATACCGGGCGGTGTGATCCACACCACTTTACCCTGCACGGCGATACGGTTTGGATCGTCCATCAGTGTCAGCAGCATAAATACTTCATCGGTGAGCTTGTAAGCGCGCGTGGTCGGGATAAAGATGCCACCACCTTCGATCCACGGAATGTAGGCCGCATACAGTGCCGTGCGCTCGCGGATGTTGAGTGACAATACACCCGAGCGCATGCCTGGGGCCGCAGTGCGCTGCGTGCCTGTATGGCCCATTCCTGTTGGAGTATCCAAACCGCCGGAATCACTCATGATGTAAAGCCGATTGACCCTTTTGTGGCGCGCCAGCGAGACGCTTTAACGTGAGAACAACACCCGATAGTCGAGCAACAGGGACTCAAACTGCAACCGGGCTGACAACGTGGTGTCCGGCAGATTGAGTTTGCGAATCAAACCCCGATGATAGCGGAGCGCCTCGGACAACGGCAAGCCCGGCGCCAGCGCCGCCAAACCCGCGTGCTCAGTAAAGAAAACACGCGGAACAAGTTGCGTCCGAACACGCGCCCAGTCGGACGTCCAATCCAGCAATGCTCGCAGCAACGCCGCAAATCGCTCGCGTCTTTCGGCCTTCGGCCCGGCTTCGACCCAAGCGCCCCATTTAAGCGTCGGCAAATGACCGGGACGCAACAAATCACGAACAAATTCTTCGCGGGCGTTGCCGCTCTCGGACTTCGACGCCGCGAGTGCGGACAGCGGTTCGCCGCGCGACTGCTGCAACATCGTTTCAGCCGAACTGACGCCCTGCTCGTGCAACCACGTCAGCGCCTCAGCAGGCGTTGGCCCCGGCACTGCGATTTTTAACGCGCGACTGCGAATTGTAGGCAACAACCGCTCCGGTTGCGCGGCAACCAGCAACCAGCGCGTATACGGCGGCGGCTCTTCCAGCGCCTTTAGCAGCGCATTTGCGCTCTCACGCGGCAGCGCGGTTGCGGGATCAACCAACAGCACCCTGCCCTGCTCGCCCGCAGCAGAAAGCTGCATGAAATCGAGCGCCTCACGCACTGCGTCCACCTTGATCGTAGGCAACTTGACGGTTTCGCCATCACCCAAATCAGGCGCAAGTTTTTTGAAATCGGGATGCACATCCCCTGCGAGCCAGCGACAACTGGGGCATTGGCCACAGGCAACCGATTCTTGCGGCTGATGGCATAACAATGACGCCGCCAATGCGGACGCTGCGTACCCCACACCGTCGCCCGTACGCCCGACCACCAACCACGCGTGATGATGCTCGGACGTCAGCGCGCGCGCCTTCGCGAGCCATGTTGTGTGCCAGGGAAGCGGGGCGAAATCCATCGCCTATGCCTCGCGCGCCAGCAACTGCTGCGCGCATACGAGCACGCGCGAACGTACTGTGTCTTTCGATTGCTCACTGGACAGCACTTTAATGCGTTCCGGCTCATCTTCCGCGCGCTGCAAATAAGCGTCACGTACACGGCGATGAAATTCAGCGGCTTCCGACTCAATGCGATCTAGCTCACCGCGCCGCGCCACACGATCATGCGCCGCGTCAGGCGACAAATCAAAAAGCAATGTCAGATCAGGCGTGAAATCGGGATGCGCCCAATGCGCGAGCGATGCGATGCGCTCAAAACCCAACTCGCGCCCCCCCCCCTGATAGGCAAACGTGGCGTCGGTGAAGCGATCACAGAGCACCCAGTCACCGCGTTCCAGCGCTGGCCAGACGACCTTTTCGAGATGCTCACGACGCGCAGCGAACACTAACAGTGCCTCCGTATGCGGGCTCATCGAACGGCCCAAAAACAGGCCGCGAACCGCTTCGCCCAGCTCCGTACCGCCCGGTTCGCGCGTCATAACCACGGCTTTTCCACGAGCTAGCAGGAACGCTTGGACTGCTTCGATGTGCGTGCTCTTGCCCGCGCCGTCGATACCTTCAAACGTAATGAACTTGCCCGCGGTCACCACGCTATTCACCTATTTCCCCAATTGATATTTCGCGACTGCGCGATTATGTTCTGCGAGGTTACGCGAAAACTCGCTGCTGCCGTCACCACGCGCCACGAAGTAAAAAAAGTCGCTTGCAGGTGGTGCCACCGCCGCCCGCAGAGACGCGCGTCCCGGCAACGAAATGGGCGTGGGCGGCAAACCATTTCGGGTGTACGTGTTGTACGGCGTGTCGGTTTGCAGATCAACCTTACGCAGATTGCCGTCAAATTTTTCGCCCAGACCATAAATCACCGTCGGATCCGTCTGCAAACGCATGCCAACGCGCAGACGATTGACGAACACCGAGCCCACTAGCGGGCGATCCGCTTCGCGCCCCGTTTCTTTTTCAATAATCGACGCCAGAATCAGCGCTTCGTACGGTGACTTGAGCGGTGTATCCGGCGAGCGCTGCTCCCATGCCTTAGCGACCTCCTGCTTCATGCGTTTGTGCATCAATTTCAACAAAGATGTTGCCGAACTGCCGGGCGCCACGTAATAGGTGTCCGGGAAAAAATAGCCCTCCAGCTCACTGACGTCCGCAGGCAAAGTTTCACGCAGCTTGGCACGTTCAGGAACAGAGCCCGCAGCGAACGTAGCCGCGCCTTCCGGCGCAGAAACGGGCTGCAATTGCCCAAAAAGATCCGAAAGTGTGGAGCCTTCAACTACAGTGACGGCCAATTGCCTGGCGTTACCCGATTCAATCGCGCTCAACACGTCAGCCACCGACTGCGACGTTTCAAATAAATATTCGCCAGCGCGCAGCTTCTTCGCGCTACCACGAATCCGCGCTACCGCCTGCACCACCAGCGCAGGCGCAACTTCGGCGCGCTCAAGGTCATTGGCCAACCTCGATAGAGAGCTACCCTGCCGCACGCTAATGCTTACGCCGCCAGTGGGAATATTCGCAGGCCACAGCGGCAACGCATACCACGCAACCGCCGCCAGCAGCGCAATGCTGAACAACAGCACAAAAAGCTTCTTCATCAATGCGTGGTAGAACGTGCCGTTCGAATTGCAATCCTATAATTTTGCCTATGTTGACCGTGCCACACCTAATAACCCGAAGATCCAAGACAGCGCGCGGCTTCACGCTCATTGAATTGATGATCGCCGTGGTCATTATCGGCATCCTCGCCGCGATCATCGCGCCTAACGTGATCGGGCGGCTCAATGACGCCAAAGTTTCGGCTGCGAAACAGGACGTGGCGACGTTGGTGCAGACGCTGACCATGTACAAACTGGACAACTCGCGCTTCCCGTCGGGCGAGCAGGGTTTGAAGGCGCTGGTCGAAAAGCCGGTTGTTGCGCCACTGCCGAACAACTGGCGCACCGGTGGCTACATTCCCCGGTTGCCAAACGATCCGTGGGGCAATCCTTACCAGTTCGCCAATCCGGGGCTGCATGGCGACATTGATGTCTACAGTTTTGGAGCGGACGGCAAAACAGGTGGAGAAGGCGAAGGCGCGGACATCGGGTCGTGGAACCTCTAGGTTTCCGGCGCAAAGGCTTCAGTCTGATTGAGGTCTTGGTGGCAACCGCCATCCTCGCCACAGGCCTGATCGCAGCCTCGCGCGCCGCGCTGGTTGCGACCAACGACCAAGGCATCCTGCGTGATCGAACGTTGGCTCGATGGGTTGCGCACAACACGTTGGCCGAGATTCGGCTCCGACCGCAGCAAGCTCAGGCAGGCAGTGCCTTCACACAGCAAGCCCAACAATCCGGCATTGAATTCACGGCAACAGCCAGAGTAACGGCAACACCCAGCCCCATCTTTTCACGCGTCGAAGTCAACGTCGTTCGGGCCGCTGGCGACGGGCAAATATTGGCGACGGCGGTTGGCTTTTCGGCGCGCCCATGATTCACAAGTCGCGCGGCATGACGCTGGTCGAAATCCTCATCGCACTGGCGATTGCGTCGCTCATGACGCTGACTGGCTGGCGCGCCGTGGACGCGCTGCAATCGTCACGTGATCGAGTGGTCACTGAGGCTGCGCGATGGCAACGCGTTGACGATTTTTTTGTCACATTGGAGGCCGACCTGCGCCGCGCGTCCATCTCTGAATTCAGCGGCGACAGCGACACCATCACCGTGCTGCAACCGTCGTTGGACGGTGGCATTGAAGTGCGAACCGTGCGCTATCGCCTCGCGCCTTCCAACGTGCCAACAGCGGCCAACGGCTTCCCTAGCATCGACGTGGTTCGAGAATCTGGCAATGAGCGCGCTCCGCTCGCGGAGGTGCAGTCGCTCACCATCGCCTACAGCCTAGACGGCGCCACGTTTGAGCCCAGCGCCAATGCCTATCCGCGCGCGCTGCGCATCACGATGCTTCCGGTCGGTGCCGTCGCCCCCGTTGAGCGGCTGTTCGCGTTGCGATGAAGACAAGCCGTCATCAGTCGCGAGGTGCAGCGCTGGTCATCGCCATGCTGCTGACCGCGCTTGGCGCTGCGGTTGCGGTGCAGATGATCGTGCCGCTTTCAGGCTGGATGGAGCGCGAATATCGGGCCCGCGACACGCAGGCTAGCTACACGCTAGCCGATGCCGCGTCATCATGGGCGATCACCGTACTTGCAGCCGACCTGCGACTTGGCCCCATTGATCATTACGGCGAAATTTGGGCGACACCGCTGCCGCCAACGCCCGTTGAAGGCGGAACGATTGAAGGACGAATCACCGACCTGCAATCGCACTTCAATCTGAACAATCTGGCACCGCGCGGGGTTAAAAGCCCCGCCAACGTTACGCTGGCAAAAGCCTTGTTCACGCAGGTAGGCGTGCCGGTTAATCTGGTCGATACGCTGGCCGACGCGATTGATCGCGATGAACTCACCGACGACGGGCAAAGCGAACGCCAGCGTTACGGTCGCGCCTTACGCAACGCACCGCTCGTGAGGTTGGCCGACCTGCTGGACGTGCCAGGATTTACCGATGCATTTGTGCGCAATCTGGCAGCCGTGATGTTTGTGTTGCCCGAAGCCAGCCCGATCAATGCGAACACGGCCTCACGTGCGCTGCTGGCAGCTGCGTTCCCGGCTGCCAACGCGGACACTATCGATCAAGCGTTGCTTCGTCGTGCTCAACAACCTTTTTCAACAGGCGGCGATCTGGCGACGTTGCTAGGGCAGCCCACACTCGAAGGCGTGTTCAGCGCCAACAGCCAATACTTTGCGGTCGAGGCGGTGATTCGCTTCGACCGCGCCGCCCATCGCGTACAGTTACAGATTGCGCGACCACCCGCCGCCCGGCCCGTGGTGATCTCGCGCCTGATTTCTAACGCTTAATTGCATCCCGGTTTTGACACCCATTCAACCTTCGACCACCGAATTGCTAACGCCGCCCGCCTTAGGTCTGGCGCGACTTCGCATCAACGGCTTTGCTGCGCTTAAACCTGCCGAGCAGCTGCAAGCGGCGGCATTAGCGCTGCATCGCGAATTAAGTGTTGAGCCCGCAAACTTGCGGCTCGCCGTTAACGGCGATACAGAATCCGACGATGTCGCGTACATAGCTTTTTGCACAAAACCTGTTGATTGCGCAGCGAATGTTGCAACGGATTTGCTGGCGGCAATGCGGCCCGGAAAAGCATACTGGGTCGACGCGCCGTCAGGCTACATCGTGGGCGAAAGCGGCGCTGCGACTGTTGATTTCGCAGCTGCACAGGACGAATTGCCATCGGTGATTACAGGGACGTTGTCTGCGATCAGCGCAGGCATGGCGCCGGTGTGCGTCCTCGTCAATCGTGATCGCTCGCTGATCAGCGATGAGCGGCTGGCGTGGTGGGCAGCGGCTAGCGGCGTTGCGATGGTGGAGGGTCAACTACCGATTACAACGCCCGTACCGCTGGTTTCACCGCCTCGCGCTCGTGTGTCGGTGCGCACCACGACGCTGGATCGAGCGCTGCAATTTGCCGCGTTCGCAGGCATTGTTTGCGTGGCGCTCGCCGGAATTCAGTACGCAAACGCTCCCGTCGCTGGCGCAACGCCAACAACTGGCAACAAAGCCAGCCACGCGACTGCAGGCGCGCTGCTAGACCGCATCGGCACCATTGCGCCAGACGTGGTCGCGCAGGCGCAGAGTGCAACCTATGCCAATGGGGCATGGGTGCTGGCGTTGCCGGATGCGCTTGATCCGGGCGCACTCAAACGCGCCGTGCGAGCGATGGAGGTGAACGGGTTGGCCGTGCAATCAACGAATGCGCCGAGCCCGCGTATTCGAGTGCAGTTGCAGTGATGGACAAATTTACTTCGCTATCTGCAAATCCGCTGCTGCTTCGCCGTGCTGTGTATGCTGCAGTGATCTTTTCCTGCATCGCAGCGACGCTGATGTTGCTTGCTGGGAATGATCGCGCGGCTGCACGTGCTCGCGACGCATCGATTGCCTCGTCGTGGCAAACCAACGTAACGCTGCTAGCCACACAAACCAGCCCTGAAGCGGTTTACAGTCGCTTCAACATGAAAGCCGCTGCGGCGAACGCAGACCTCACGTGGCAAGCCAATTCGACCAACGAACTGCGCGCTAGCCTGCGTGCGCTTGACGCTGCACAAATCAAAGTGGCGCAGATCAAGATGACGCGCAGTGGCACTAATTTTCAGGTGAGCGCGGAGCGTGCCCCTTGAAGCGAATTTTCATTGCGTTGACGCTGCT
>JANXNO010000604.1 GCA_025354075.1 Burkholderiales bacterium
CGGTGCGTTAAGGCGACCAAGGTCGTCAAACACTCGCACCAAATCGCCGGTCATCGTGTACTCAACCAACTTGCCGCGATTGGGAAAGCCGCCCGCTTTATCCTCGCCTGCAGCATCAAGCGAGTCTTCTTCGCTCGCAAAAAACTGCCCCGCATCGGCGATGAAATCCGCCTCGTTGCGCAGCATCTGACTGAGGCAATACATCACGAACACGCGGCCATTGAGCACATGAATGTTGAACGGCACCGGATCCCCCGGTTTCGCCTTGTTGCCTGCGCCCGGATTGGCCACATCGCGCAGTTCACCCGTCGCAAACGGATTGGCGAACCCCACGGTCGGCACCAGTTGCCAGTTTTTATCGAACTGGCGAATCTGCGGATCAATGCCGAAATCGGCCGTCCACAGCGTGTCCCACGTATCCGTTTTGAAAGCAACACCGAAAAACGACATGCCCTGCGCCGCGCCGTCGAACACCCATTGCGCGGGACCGTTCACGCGCACCGTGCAGCCATCGGCGGCGCGATCAGTCCAGCCGGAAATCGCGCCCGAATCGGTGACGAACGCGAATCGCGCAGAGCCGTCGAAGCGCACAACCTTACCCGCCTGCGTCGCAGTTTGCTGGTTGACGCGAAACAAGTCCGACGTGATGGCGGCACCGTTGAACGCAGTGCCTGTGGTTTTTCCGATGCTGTCGGCTGTGGTCAACGCGTCCGCACCCGGCACCGTCATCTCGGCCAAGCCGTCTTGAAACAACGCACGTAGTGAAGGGGTGGCGGACGCCGTGACATCGCCCACAAACTGATACGACTTGCCGCCTGCGGTTACCCAAAAGTGACCACCCGAACCGGCAGGCCTGATGGCAATGCCCCATGCATCGACCATGTCGCTGAACGTGAAGGCCGCGCCATAAGACGGCTTGCTGGCGGCGAGATTGGTCTGCACATAGCTGTTTTTGACGGCGAGCGTTGGCACCACACTGCGCCGCGCAGAGGCCGCAAATGGCAGGGCGCTGGTGGCGGTGGCAGCGAGGGTCGCGAACAACAACTCGCGACGTTTACTGGATTTCATGGATGTGACACCTTTGATGAAACTAATCGACTCATACGAACCTATGCGAACGACGCAACTTACGCAGCCTGCGGCGCTTAATGCGTTGCGCCGAACCGGCGGACGCACATCACAAAACAGCCTACGGACTCAATATTGATTTGCATGATAGTAAAATAACTAACAATGCGAATAGTTCGCATTATGCATCAGAGCGCCAACTGAGCCGAATCGAGCCGAATTGAGTAGTGATGAGCCTGTCACGCAAAGCATGTTGATTGCCAGCCTTCCGATGACCCGCCGTTTTTGGCGCGCCGCATGATGCGCGCGCACGCTTTGCTGGTCGATCGAATTCGCCTGCCGCGCTGGCAACGCTGGACGACCTACGCGAGCTTTACGTTACTCGCGTTAACGGGCATTTTGTGGTGGACACTCGATCTGCAACGTGGCGAAAATCCTGCAAGCGCGCCGCAGGTTTGGCTGCTGCGCCTGCACGGACTTGCCGCTATGTGGGTGCTGATTTGCTTTGGCAGCCTGCTCACCAATCATGCGCGTATCGGCTGGGCTGTGCAGCGCAATCGCTGGCTGGGCGGCATCATGGTGGCGGTGACAGCGCTGCTAACGATCACCGGATACGGGCTGTATTACGCGGTGGGCGACACGATGCGATTATTGACATCCTGGATTCATATTTGTGTCGGTGCTGCTGTGCCAGCGCTGCTGACGCTACACGTTTGGCGCGGTCGTAACACCCGCATCGCGCTGCTCGCCGCAGCCCATAACGAACGAGCGCGTCATGACCATTGATGACTTGCCGATTGGACGCGTCGCCCGCGTTGCCCATCTCATTGCAAACACTGCGGGCGTTGAGTTGACGGAACGTCTTGAAGAAATCGGCTTCACGCAAGGCGAATCTGTGGCCGTTTTAACGCGAGGTGTTCCGGGCGGAGATCCGCTGGTGGTGCGCGTTGGGCAGTCGCGCTTTGCGCTGCGGCGTAGTGAGGCGCAGTGCGTTCACGTAATTACCGATTGTGTGTGAACTATGCCTGATGCTGTGATCCATTTTCATCCGACCGGCACGCTGGTTGCGCTGGTCGGCAACCCGAATTCAGGCAAGTCGGCGCTGTTCAATCGCCTGACCGGCAGTCGGCAAAAGGTTGCCAACTATGCGGGCGTCACGGTCGAGCGCAAAGAAGGCAAATACGTCACCGCGACGGGACGTGTGTTGCGTATTCTCGATTTGCCAGGAACGTACAGCCTCAGCCCTCGCTCGCTCGATGAACGCGTGACCTGTGATGTGCTCGCGGGCCGCTTCAAGGCGGAGCGTCGGCCTGATGTGGTGGTGTGTGTGGTGGACGCAACGAACCTGCGGCGTCATCTGCGGCTCGTGCTTTCTGTGTTGCGACAAGGCCTGCCTTGCGTTGTCGCGCTCAATATGAGCGACGTAGCGGAGCAGCGCGGCATCCGTGTGGACGCGGCGCTGTTGTCGGCGGCGCTGGGTGTGCCGGTGGTTAAAACGATTGCGGTGAAAGCATCCGGTGACAACGATTTGCGCGCACTGCTTGAAGATATTCCAAAGCTTCGAAGCGTAAATCCACCGAGTCCGGATCAGACGACGGGCGATCACGAAGCGGTGAACCGTATCCTGTCGCGACTCGGGCTAACCGAGGCCGTGCCGCATACGATGACTGATCGGATCGATCGCGTGGTGCTGCATCCGGTCGTTGGGCCGCTGCTGCTCGCGTTGCTTTTATTTTTGATGTTTCAGAGCGTGTTTTCATGGGCCGAAGCGCCGATGACGGCGATCAAGCAGGCCACCGCATGGGTGGGCGCAACGGTTAACGCCGCGCTACCGGAGGGCTGGATCAGAAGCCTGCTCGTCGACGGCATCATCGCGGGCATCGGTGGCGTGATTGTGTTTTTGCCGCAAATTTTGATTTTGTTTTTCTTCATTCTGTTGCTTGAAGAATCGGGCTATTTGCCGCGGGCTGCCTTCTTGCTGGACCGCATTATGGGCAGCGTCGGTTTGTCGGGGCGATCCTTCATTCCGCTGCTGTCGAGCTTTGCCTGCGCGATCCCCGGCATCATCGCCACGCGCACCATTGCCGACCGTCGCGACCGCATTGTGACCATCATGATTGCGCCGCTGATGACGTGCTCGGCGCGGCTGCCGGTGTATGCGCTGGTGATCGGCGCGTTCATTCCCCAACGCGTAGTGTGGGGCCTGTTTGAGCTGCAAGGCATCGTCCTGTTCGTCCTCTACCTCGCGGGCATCATTGGCGCGATGGGCGTGGCGTGGGTGCTCAAACGGTTCACCACTCAGGGGCGGCAAACGCGACCTTTGATGATGGAGTTGCCGAACTATCACTGGCCCACGGTGGCAGGCATCGCGATGGGGTTGTGGCAGCGCGTGATGATTTTTATGCGACGGGTTGGCGGTGTGATTTTGGCATTGACGATTGCGCTATGGATTCTCGCGAGCTTTCCCGGTGCTCCTGTTGGTGCGAGTGGGCCCGCCATCGAATACAGCATCGCGGGCATGATCGGCCACGCGTTGCAATACGTGCTAGCGCCCATCGGTTTCAACTGGCAAATCAGCATCGCGCTGGTGCCCGGCATGGCGGCGCGCGAGGTGGCGGTGAGCTCACTCGCAACCGTCTATGCGCTCTCGGCCACGGGCGACAACGCGGCGCAAGCGCTGACGCCGCTCATTAGTCAAAGCTGGAGCCTGGCGACCGCGTTTTCGCTGTTGGCGTGGTATGTATTTGCACCGCAATGTTTGTCGACGCTAGCAACGGTCAAGCGCGAAACCGGTGGCTGGAAGATGCCGATTTTGATGGCGGGATACTTGTTCGCGCTGGCGTATGCGGCGTCGTTTGTGACTTACCGGGTGGCGTTGGCTTTGACGCAATAGGACGCTTCGGCACGCTTATTTGCATTTTCCAAACCGCTCCCATATAATAGTGAGAATCATTCGTATTACTGTAAGTTCTTTAGTTTTCTCGGATCTATTTACCCATGATTGTTTGCATCTGTCACGGCATCAACGAAAAAGCCATCCACCAGGCCGTGGCGGATGGCGCTTGCACGATGAGCGATCTGGCGTGCATGACCGGCGTGGCCACCTGCTGCGGCAAGTGTGCGGATTGCGCCTGCAACGTGCTGAACGAGGCGCTCGGCGAAACCTACGCACAAGCGGCGTAGCGCGTTCGTAACGTCTGTGACGGCGATCTAGCCGTGAAGAATTTTTTATAGCTTTTTTCTTAATCGCCCATTTAACGTGGGCTTGGATTGCGATTTAGCCAATTATCGACTTCAGATATTTTTGCGGCTAAGCCCATACTTAATGGCGCTTTCAGCGAAAAGCTGAACCATAAATTCTGCGAAAATAATCGCGAGCAATTCGCATTCTCACTCGTGCTACCGCATGCTAAGCCGTTGATTTATTTGACTTTTTATGCAGTAAAGCAGAAAATTTGAATCGAGCCCCGCTAGAGACCAAGGCTCTGCAAAGTGCGCCCAACGGTTGAACCTGTTCAGAGCGCGCTGCATAGGTCTCTTGTCGCATCCCCTCACCTCTAGGAGCACCGCATGAAGGGCGACAAACAAGTCATCACGCACTTAAACAAAATTCTCTACAACGAGCTTGTAGCGATTAACCAGTATTTTCTGCACGCGCGGATGTACAAAAACTGGGGCCTCGACAAACTCGGCGCGCATGAAATGCACGAGTCGATTGACGAGATGAAACACGCTGATCGGCTGATCGAGCGCATCCTGTTCCTCGACGGCCTGCCCAATCTGCAAGACCTCGGCAAGATCATGATTGGCGAAGATGTGAAGGACTGCATCACCTGCGATCTGAAGCTCGAAATGATCGCGCACCCTGACCTGAAAGTAGCCATCACCTGCTGCGAAGAGGCAAAGGATTACGTCTCTCGCGATCTGCTCAAGGAGATTCTGGAATCAGAAGAAGAGCACATCGACTGGCTGGAAACGCAGTTGCAATTGATCGAGCGCGTCGGCATCCAGAACTACCAGCAGAGCCAGATGGACGTGAAGTCGGGCAGCTGACCTGCACCGGCTCACGCTCCC
>JANXNO010000656.1 GCA_025354075.1 Burkholderiales bacterium
TTGGTGGGCACGGCGTTCCCACCCTAGGAAAACTACGTTGCAGCGTACGAAGGCTCAAGCGCAGTCCCCTCGCTGTCCCATACCGGCTGCGCGGCATAGGTGCGCCAATCTGTGGCCTTCGGCACAATCGCCTGAAACGCGCAAACGGACGATGGCGCGGCCATGTCCCCCGTGCCAATCGCAGTCGCCCCACCTTGAAACGCCATCACCGCATCCAGCATCAGTTTGCGAAATTCCACAATCGCCAAGTCGCTCGCACCCAGTCGCTCGTGAGTGCGGTCAGCAATCGGCCCCATCGTCACCCACATTGCAATATCCTGATTGGGAAAGCCGGTGATCCCGGTGAAACTGCCGGCTTTCATCGAATCGCGATCCTGCCAAAAATTGTTTTCACGATTGCGTAGCGGACGGTACGTCGCATCAAGATCAACACCCACAGTTTGCCCGAGAAATTTGCGCCACGTTGCCGTATCTGGCGTCTGCGATTTGTGACCCCATGCCATGAAATAAAACGCGGTGTTCGTGTCATCTATCGGCACGTTGATGTTGGCGACGTTGTACAGATTGTTCGGCGGAATCAGCGTGGTTGCTGGTGCGACAAACACGCTGGATCGTACGTAATCGTTGGCCGCTGCGTTCACGATCGGGCGGCGGATCGCCGCGTAACGAAAACCGTAGTGCGTGCGTTCAATGTGCAGGCGCGGTGCTTTATCGGTCGAGGGGCGCAGCCACGTCGTTTCGGTCACACCTGCGCTGGCAATACGCGCTGGCACCATGTCGGACGAATGCAGGCTGGAGCTGTGTGCCGAATCAATCGCGCCTTCGAGAATCTGTGCCCAGTTACACGGGATGATCGCCTTCGCAATTGTCACTTGCGCGTCAGCCGTTGGGGCCCACGCCGGCGGCTTGAATTCAGGCATGGTGCTGGTGCCATGATCGGCACCCATGTAGGCCCACACAAAGCCGCCCCACTCCTGCACCGGATAGGCCTTGTGCTTTACCTGTTGCGCGGCAACGCTCATTGCGGTCTCGGAGACCATTTCGATGACGTTGCCCTTCACGTCCACCTTCCAGCCGTGATACAGGCAGCGTAGGCCGCAGTCTTCGTTGCGGCCAAACACCAGCGAAGCGCGGCGATGCGGGCAATATTCATCCATCACCCCGACGTCGCCGTTGCTGTCGCGAAACACGACGAGGTCTTCTCCCAACACGCGTGCCTTGACCGGTGCGCCATCGGTCTCAGCGACTTCTTCGATCAGGCAAATGGGTGTCCAATGACGGCGCATGAGTTGGCCCATTGGGGCATCGCCTTCGACGCGACAGAGTAATTCGTTTTCTTCGGTGCTCAGCAATGGCTTCCCCTAAATCTGCACGTGCTGCGCAGCTGGATAATCCTACAAATTATACTTAGCACTCTAAGCTTTTCGTGCGATCTGCCGGTAGCGCGGACGCAAAACAAGCGCGAATCGGCGTGCGAATAATCGAAATTTGATACTCAATAAAGTGGGACGATGAATAGCGAAAGACAGATCGACGAGTCATTTTTTACGGTGCGTGTCGAAAGTAAGCGCGCCGTTGCAAACGGCACAGTTTGCTTCGACCTCACGTCGGTTGATGGCGCGCCGCTGCCCGCCTATGCGCCGGGTGCACACTTGACCGTCATCACGCCCATGGGCGTTCGTCGCAACTATTCGCTCTGTAGCGACGCGACCGATTCGTTTCGGTATCAGATCGCGGTGAAGCGGGATGGCAACGGGCGCGGTGGATCGATGAGCATGGTGGACGATGTGCACCAGGGTGCGCACTTGAAGATTAGCGCACCGCGAAACAATTTTGCATTGCCAGCGCGCGCCCAGGACTTCATCTTCATCGCGGGCGGCATCGGCATCACGCCGATTCTTTCGATGTTGCGGCACGTGCAGCGCTTGGGCAGCGCGAACTTCAAGCTGTATTACTGCACGCGTGATACTGAAAGCACCGCGTTTTTAAATGAGTTACGTGATGAGTTCCCCGACCGTGTGGTGATGCATCATGACCTGGGCGATATCAATAATGCGTATGATTTTTGGCCGGTACTGGAGACGCCCAGCCGCGCACATGTTTACTGCTGCGGCCCGAAAGGCTTGATGGACAGCGTGGCGGATATGTCGGGCCATTGGCCGTCGGGAAGCATTCATTTTGAGAGTTTCGGCGTGGATGCGAAAGCGGTTGCAGACAATGTTGCCTTCAACGTGCGACTACAAAAATCAGGCCGGGACGTTGCTGTTGGCAAGGAGCAAACCTTGCTTGAGGCCTTGCGTGCTCGTGGTTGCGCCGTGCGCAGTTCCTGCGAAAGCGGCACCTGCGGATCGTGCAAAACCGGCTTGATTTCCGGCGACGTTGAGCACCGCGATAGGGTTCTTTCGGATGATGAGCGTGCTGATCACATCATGCCTTGCGTGTCACGCGCGCGGTCCGGCGAACTGGTGCTTGATCTGTGAGTGATTTGCCAATCCGGTTCGGCGTGGTCGGTCTTGGCCGAGCGTTTACGTTGATGCTGCCTACGTTTCGCCTCGACTCGCGCGTGAAGCTGGTTGCGGCTTGCGACCCGATGGCGGCGGCGCGCGATCAGTTCGTGAAGGACTTTGCGGCACCTGTTTACGACACGGCAGAGGCGCTCTGCGCGGATGCTGAGGTGGACATGGTCTACATCGCGTCACCCCATCAATTTCACGCGGAGCACGTCGCGCTCGCGGCAGCGGCTGGCAAGCATGTCCTGCTCGAAAAGCCAATGGCGCTCACGGTTGAGGAATGCAGTGCCATGGTCGAGCAAATGCACCTCGCCAACCGCGCGCTTGTCGTTGGTCACAGCCACAGTTTTGATGCACCCGTGCTGCGAGCCAGAACGATTATTGACAGCGGTGAGGTGGGTGCCGTACGGATGATTCATGCAATGAATTACACGGATTTTTTGTATCGGGCGCGTCGACCGGAGGAGTTGCAGACGGAACAGGGTGGCGGCGTCATACATAGTCAGGCCGCGCACCAAGTTGACGTGGTGCGCCTGCTTGCAGGTGGTCTTGCCCGTTCCGTGCGGGCGTACACGGGGCAGTGGGATGAGCTACGACGCACCGAAGGCGCGTATAGCGCGCTCATCGAATTTGAATCAGGCGCGTTTGCCAGTCTGACGTACAGCGGGTATGGCCACTACGACTCCGATGAGCAGATGGACTGGATTGGCGAGCTTGGCGTTGCTCGAAACCCCAACGACTACGGGCTGGCGCGGCAGCGCCTGAGCACCGCCATGTCAGCTGACGATGAGCGTAAGCTCAAGGCGGCACGCAACTATGGCGGCAATGCGTTCCAGCCCACCGCACCCGCTGTCGCGCACCAGCATTTCGGCCCAGTCACAGTGAGCTGCGAGCGGGCTGATTTACGGCTCGCGGCAGACAGTGTGTGGATTTATAGTGATGGCGAACGAAGGTTTGAAGCGTTGCCGCCACCTGAGGTGCCACGTCGCGAAGTCATTGATGAAGTGTGCTCGGTGTTTCGCGGCGGCGCTGCGGCACGCCACAGCGGCGAATGGGCGCGTGCGACGGCCGAGGCGAGCCTCGCGATTCTTGCGTCTTCGCGTGAACGTCGTGAAATCGCGCTTTCGCACCAGGTGGCGTGGCAGCGATAATCTTGAAATGTCAATATCGTCAAAGCCCGATCCGCGCACCGAAGCGCAGTCCATCCTTCTACACTGGCGCGAGGCTGTGCCGAATGATCGTTTTGCGCATTTGGTGAAAGATGCGACGCGATCATTTCAGCGCTCGCTACAAATGCGCCTCGCCGACCATGACGTGCCGTTCGGTCACTGGACTTTTTTGCGGGTGCTGTGGGAGCGCGATGGGCTCACACAAAAGCAGCTCAGCGACGAGGTCGGTGTGATGGAGCCGACGACGTTTGCCGCCGTGAAAGCCATGGAATCGCGTGGCTGGGTTGAACGCCGTCAGCTCGCCGAAAATCGCAAAAATGTGTATGTGTTTTTGACCGAGGCGGGACGCGTGCTCAAGGCGAAATTGGTACCACTGGCAGAGCAGGTGAACCGCCTGGCCGTGGCGGGATCGTCGGCGGAAGAGATCGCAACCGCGCGCCGGGTGTTGCTGGCAATCATTACGCAGTTGGCGCTGGATGTCAGCGGTGAAACGAGCCTGGTTGATGAGTAGTTTTTAGCAATGGCTTTTAGCTGAAAGCCTTGTCATTTATGGGCATGAGCGTGGTTTAATGATAAAGTCGATAAATGACGTTTCGTGCCACTAAGCCCAAGTAGAATGGTAATTTAAGTAAAAAGATGTTGGGTGCTGACTTGCGTTTCTGCGCTACAGCGCGATCTTCCCAGCGTACCCTGTTAGCTCCAGATAGCCGCGCCCGATTAGCGTGCCTTCGACCTGCACCACGCCTTCCCAATAGGTGACGGGAGCAGGGCGGCGAGTTGACAATTCTTGATCGTCAATCACCGGTTTGGTGCGAACGACGTGCGGGCCAAAGCGCAATTCAGTCTGCACCGGATATTCAGTGCCACGCGCGGAGCGCCACATTCGTAGCGCCTTGAATTGCACGTCAGCGCCGCTCCAAAGCTGCGTGCGTCCGCCTGCATCGCGCAACGTTGCGTGAGCAAATACGGTCGCGCCCGCCGCATCGCGAATGCGAAACGCCATCAGTGCGCTGCCATCGGCCAGATTGATGCCGAGCCAGTCCCAGCCAACGTCCGCCTCGCCCAGCACTTCGCTCGACCATTCGTGGTCGAACCACGCTTTGCCCTGCACGCGCTGTGACTTTCCGTCGAGCACGATGCTGCCATCCACCTGCATTTGCGGCCAGGTCACGTAGTAGCTTGCCTGTTCGGCACGCGCGCCTTTTTGCGAAAACCCGGCGTCACCCTGAAGCATTTTTGGCTGCGTTGGCGTGAGCAAAAAATCAAACGAAAACTGCGCGTCCTGCGCCTTCAGCGTGAACACATCTGACTCGCTACGTTGCATCTGCCACGCACCGATATGGACGTCGCAGTCAGTGGTCGACGCGCTCGCGCCGAGGTTTGCACGCGCCGCGCGATCTGCGTGCAGCAGTTTGTCGCCTGGCAACGTCACGGCGGCATGCGCGAACAGAATCTGACTCGCAGCAATCTTTGATCCTGGCGCCTCTGCAAACCCCGTTCGCACGCGGAAGAACGTGAGCTGAAAACCGATGTCTTTGCGCGGCAGATCCAGCGCGCCCGTGACGTACCACCACTCCGTACGAAAGTCCGGGTGCGCACCGTGATCGCGCGGAAATCGCAGCGCTAATCCGCGAAGCACTTTCGCATACTGGGGCGTCGCATCGGCAATGGTTGATAGCAGGCAGGACAGCATGAATGCACGGCGCTTCACTGCACACTCCCCAACACCCGTGCCGCAGGCAACAGCGTCGTTTGCCGCGCGGCAAAACGGCTCGCCA
>JANXNO010000615.1 GCA_025354075.1 Burkholderiales bacterium
ATCGCAAACTTCCATGGCCATCATGGACGTCAACGCCGACGCTGTAACCCACGCTATGGCCCGCCACAACGCCAGCTGGCTCGTCCACGGCCACACCCACCGCCCCGCGCGCCACACGCTCGCAGAAGGTCGCGAACGCTGGGTCATGTCGGATTGGCAACAAGACTACGGCTACCTTGAATACGTCGACGGAACATTCACCGTAAAACCCTGGCCCACGGCACCGAAATCGTCTCTATAATCCGAAATTGTTGGGGGGGTAGCTCAGCTGGGAGAGCGCCGCGTTCGCAATGCGGAGGTCGGGAGTTCGATCCTCCTCCTCTCCACCAACGACCCGTTCCACACCGTCCAAAGTAGTCAGATGAACCCGCCCAAGTGCGGGTTTTTGATTTTTTAGCGCATCTGTCGGCAGCGCGATTCGGTAAGTTACGACATTTTCGACGGGTAACGCCCAGCCACATTTCAGCCTGTCAGTTTGACCAAAATCTTGGGTCGCTGAAAAGCCAGCTCAGCGATCTGGCGTCGTGAAAACCTGGGGGGCTTCGTCAAGCGCATGCTCGGCAAGTCGCTCGTATTCGGAGATGACTTGCGCCCCCGTCAAGAGCAGCGTCGCGGCGACTTCAAGGCTTAACAACACGGCAATAGCGGTGGTAAGTGAGCCGTAGACCGCTCCAATCTGCGACAGCGTGGCGAAGTACCAAATCAGCGCGTGACGGGAGAGCTCCCAGAGCACTGCGGCGGCAAACGCGCCGAACAGCGCGAGCTTGAGCGACGGTCGACCCACCGGCATCACCAGATAAATCGATGTCAGTACAAAAATCTCGCCCATGAAACCCAGCAGATACAGCAGCGCGCCCGACAGGCCACCGAGCGACCAGGTCCGCCACAAAAACTCAACCTGTTGCTGTCCCAGCGCCTGCAGACTGCCAGCAACCAGAGTTACCAGTAACACGCCCAGCCCAAGCGAAAGGATGTAGCCATACGGAATCACCGCCGAAATCAGAAAGTGGCGGCGACGTATGACGACCCGATGATGAAAGATCACGGACATTGCGTTTTCGAGCACTGTGAACGCGAGAGAGCTGAAAAAAATCATGCTACCGAGCAGCACCCACCCAAGCACATCGCGATGCGCAAGAAAGTTGGCCAGCTCCACAACCAGCGCCTTCGATTGACCCGGCACCAGCCATTCCAGATATCGGCCCAGCGTTTGCAGCAACGCCGCCTGCTCAACAAAGTGCGACAGTGCGATCACCGTAAGGATCAGCATGGGCACGATGGATAGCAACGCGTAATACGCCACCGCTCCGGCCAGCAGCAAGCCCTGATTGGCCCGGAACGCCTTGAGCGTTCTTAGCGCGAAGGCCCAAGGATGTTTTCGGACCTGAGTGAATCGACGACCAAAGATGTGCATGAACGGAATGGCGGACGGTGATGGCGTCACCGAGTCTACCGTCGCGCGCGTTTCAGCCACCGATGTGCAGTGAGAGTGCGCGCTCGCGGCGCCGTACGCGCGCTTTCAATGCAGAACTTGTCCTACACAATGCCTGCAAATGAAGCCATACCATCGACGTGATCAAAGGGAGCAAACTTGCTACGCAGCGGCGTTGACGATGACGCTGTAACGCCACGCGACTCATTGAGCAAAGTTTGCGATCCACCCGCTTCAAAAGGAATTATGATGACCGAGAAAACAGCCAGCGTCCACTGGGAAGGCAAGGGCAAAGCTGGCCATGGCCAGATCAGCATCGAGACAGGCGCACTGAAAAGTTATCCCTATGGGTTTGCCAGCCGTTTTGAGGATGATCAGCGCGGCGCCAATCCCGAGGAAATATTAGGCGCGGCGCATGCCGCGTGTTTCTCGATGGCGATTTCGTTCGCGTGTGAAAAGGCGGGCTTCACGACCACGGCCATAGACACGCAAGCCAAAGTTCGTTTGACGAAACAAGGCGATGGCTTTGTGATTGACCGAATTGCACTTACGCTTTTGGCGATTGTGCCCGGTATTTACGACGCTACGTTTCAGGGCATTGCGCAGGCGGCAAAGGCTGACTGTCCGCTTTCGAAAGCGCTAGCCAGCGTGCCTGAAATCACGCTTGCGGCGACCCTACGGGCCGTCGCTCCCTGATCTTCCGTGCGCTCTGTGTTTGCCGAGACGTGCGCGCGATGATGACCGGTCAAACCTCGCCTTCGCCTGCGCTCGCGTCCGGGTCGTTGGCGCTCGCACCGGATCGCGCTCGCTGGCTGCGTGGATCATGCTTTTCTATCTCGCTGGCGACGGCGCGTTTGAGTTTTCGTACCGCGCCTTCAATGGCTTGATGCGCGTTTCCGGCATGATCTTTCACCACAATCGGCCCCATCCCGACAACATGCGCTTCAAGTGTGCAATGAATGTCGTCGGGGCTCGGCTTCGATGCGCTGTGAGCATCCGACAAGTGCGCCTCGACGCGCGTGACGCGCTCGCCAAATCGAGCGAGTGCATCTTTCACTACGGTGTCCAGATGCTCGTGCATTTTGTGGCGTCCATCGGTGTTCGGGTCGGCTTGAAGCAAGACTTGCATGAGTGTCCTTGGTAAGTGTTCTATCGATTCGCGTCTCATTCTGCATCGGGTTGATGCGTAGTCGTCGCGGTCGCGAGCCCATAGTGTCAACGATAGCGCTTCGTACGTCGGTGCGGTGTCGAACGGAGCCTCATACGCAGAAATTACAAGGAAAACCCGTCATGCAAGAAATCATCAGCTTTTGCCTTTAACTGCTTTATTATTTGGGCTATAGGCTGATTTACGTCTATAGTCGACATTATGCGTAAATAATAGCTAAACCCTTGTAAGGCGGCATTTTCCACGTCAAGCTATATCTACTATTCGCTTTGTAAAAGTCGTGGAAGATGAAACGCCGTTCGTGGTGTACTTTTGCCATGATGAACGTTCCTCAACGCGAGGAACGCGGCGCGGCCAGGCGCTCGTGCAGCCAGCAACAGCATGACAGATCTTGGGCATAATTCCAAAAAAATGGCATGCCCATGCATCGCGCTCATGGGTAAACGCAATTGTTTTATTGAGACAACTGCGCGTTCGCGCGCGAAGCATAAGGCCACTGTGAACACCTTCACCACGCAAACCGACGCGGCCAAAGTTGCGCATACACGCGCGGCGTTCTACAAGGAAATTGCCACGCTGAGCATGACGCCGCTGTGGGAATCGCTGCATGCACTGGTGCCGCGCGAGCCGCACTCGCCCTGCGTTGCAGCGTTGTGGCGTTATCACGATGTGCGGCCTTTTCTGATGCGTTCCGGCGAATTAATCACGGCGGAGGAAGCAGTGCGCCGCGTGCTGATTCTGGAAAATCCGGGGCTGCGTGGTCACTCGTCGATCACGCAATCGCTGTACGCTGGATTGCAATTGATTCTGCCTGGCGAGATTGCGCCGTCGCATCGTCATGTGCAATCGGCGCTGCGTTTTATCGTTGATGGCAAGGGCTCGTACACCACCGTCGGCGGTGAGCGCACCACGATGCACCCGGGCGACTTCATCATCACGCCGTCGTGGGACTGGCATGACCACGGTAATCACGGCACTGAAGGCGTGAGCGAGCCCGTAGTGTGGCTTGATGGGCTCGACATTCCGATGGTGCGTTTTTTTGATGCGGGATTTGCCGAGAACGACGAGATCAAGGCGCAGCGTCCGTCGCGCCCGGAAGGCGTGAGCTTCGCGCGCTTCGGGCACAACATGGTGCCAGTGCGGCACACGCATACGTCCGCAACATCGCCGATTTTTTCGTACCCCTATTCGCGCAGTCGCGAAGCACTCGCGCAGTTGCAACTTGACGAGGCGCCCGACGCGTGGCACGGTCACAAACTGCGCTACATCAACCCGCTCACGGGCGGCGCACCGATGCCAACCATCGCAACGTTTTTGCAATTGCTGCCGAAGGGATTCGCCGGCAAAGCGCATCGTTCGACTGACGGCGCGGTGTATTGCGTGGTTGAAGGTGAGGGCACCGCGCTCATCAACGGCGAGTCGTTTGTGTTCGGGCCGCAGGATATTTTTGTGGTGCCGTCGTGGGCCACGTTGCGCCTGAAGGCGTCATCGGATGCAGTGCTGTTCAGCTATTCTGACCGCCCGGTGCAAACCGCAATGGGCATTCTGCGTGAATCTTTTATTGACTGATCGGCCCTGAATGTCACACAGCTTCAAACCTTCCGTCCTCATCATCGGCGGCGGCATCGGCGGCATGTCCGCAGCGTTGTCGTTGGCGCGCATCGGCATGTCGGTCACGCTGCTGGAGCAAAGCGCGCAGATCGGTGAAATTGGCGCAGGCTTGCAACTCGGGCCAAACGCGTTTGCCGCGCTTGACGCGCTGGGCGTGGGCAACACGGTGCGTCGTGGCTCGGTGTTCACCGATCGCATGGTGATGATGGATGCGGTCGATTGCAGCGAGGTCGCGGTGATTCCTGTGGGCGAGGCGTTTCGCGCGCGCTTCAACAATCCTTACGCCGTCACGCATCGCGCTGACCTGCACAACAATATTTTTGATGCGGTGAAAGCAAACGGCAACATTCAATATCATGCCGGTGCGCATGTTCGTGATGTGCTGGTGGGCAAGCGCGAAGCAGCGGTGACGCTCACTGACGGGCGCCGCTTCATGGCGTCTGCCGTGGTCGGTTGCGACGGCGTGAAATCGGTGGTGCGACAAAAGCTGATTGGCGACGAAGCGCGCGTCACCGGACACGTCGTGTATCGCGCGGTGGTGCCGGTCGCCGACATGCCGGAAGACCTGCGCTGGAACGCGCCCGTGGTGTGGGCGGGGCCGAATTGCCACCTCGTGCATTATCCGTTGCGCAGCGGCGATCAATACAACCTGGTGGTCACCTTTCACAGCCGCGACAAGGAAACGTGGAGCGTGACCGACGGCAGCAAGGAAGAAGTGCTGTCTTACTTTTATGGCATTCATCCACGCCCCCGTCAACTGCTGGATCTGCCGAAATCGTGGCGACGCTGGGCAACTGCTGATCGCGATCCGATTGAGCATTTGGGCGAAGGCCCGGTGACGTTGCTTGGTGATGCGGCACATCCAATGATGCAGTACCTCGCGCAGGGCGCATGCATGGCACTAGAAGACGCGGTGACGCTGGGTGAAGCGGTGAAAGCGAGCGACTTTGACTTGACCGCGGCATTTCGTTTGTATGAGCGCGCTCGCGTTGCGCGCACAGCACGCGTCGTGTTGTCGGTGCGCGAGATGGGACGCATTTATCACGCGAGCGGTGTTGAGCGTTTGGTGCGCAACAGCTTGTGGAAAGGCCGCCCACCGGAGCGCTTTTTTGATGCGGTGGAATGGCTGTACGACTGGCGGCCAGAGCGGTGCCTGGACGCAGGGCGGGCGTAGCTTTTACGGTCAAGCGCGTGAGCGCAGCGGAAATCCACCGGCAAACGCCTCACGCAAATAGTCAACAAAACACTGCACCGCGCGCGGAACCTGCGCAGCCCACGGGCGAATCGCGTACAGCCGTTCGCCGAAAAAGCCGTCCGGTTGCCAGGCTGGCAACACCGACACCCAATCGCCTTTTTTGAACTCGGTGGCGGCAGTGAAATCAGGCAGCAAACCGATGCCCAATCCACCGCGCACGGCCTCGCGCAATACCTCGCTGTTGTTCGCACGCAGTGGTCCGTGCACCGACACGATCACGCGCTCCTTCGCCGCGCGAGTACCGCTCTTCACGAACGACCAGCTCTGCCCCGGCGTGTCGCGCAAGTAAAGCAGACAGTCGTGCTGCGCCAGTTCGTTCGGATGCGTCGGCGCGCCCTTACGACGCAGGTAATCGGCGCTGGCGACCAGCACGGAGTGGGTTTCGCAAAGCACCCACGCGACATGCGTTTCTGGCGGCGCGTGCGCATGGCGAATGGCCAGATCGAAGCCTTCCAGCGCGAGGTTGACGAGGCGATCCGACAGGTCAAGCTCCAACTTGATTTCAGGAAAGCGTTGCACGAACGTGGCCAGCGTCGGCGCGATGTGCTGGCGACCCAGCGCCACGGGCGCGGTGACGCGCACCAGGCCGCGCGGTTGCCCAGCCAGATCGCGCGCGTTGGCAAAGCTCTGCGCGATGTGGGTGAACGAGGCCTGCGTGTCGTCCACCAGTTGTTGCCCCGCGGCCGTGAGGCCGACGGAACGCGTGGTGCGTCGCACCAGCGCCACGCCTGCCGCCCGCTCCAACTCGCCCATACGCATGCTGACCGACGCCTTGGACACACCCAACCGGCGCGCTGTCTGCGTGAAGCTGTGCGTTTGCGCGAGCACGGTGAGCAGGTGTAGGTCGGCGAAGACGGGGGCGGTAGTATCAGTGCTCATTATGGTCTATTGTTCACATTATTGAACAATGTAATCACAAATTAGATATTTTCAAAGCACTCGATGAAACATAAACTGCGAGCGTCGCTCACCTCTTGCAAAGCCACTCCATGAACGCTGCCGTCACTTCGCCCACCTCACTCGCTCACTGGATTGGCGGCAGTAAAGCCGCCGGGCAATCAGAACGCTCGCAAGCCGTGTTCAATCCGGCCACGGGTGCAGTCACTGGTAATGTCGCACTGGGCAGCATTGACGATGTAGACGCCGCTGTTGCTGCAGCGCTGGCCGCCTTCCCCGCTTGGGCGGATACGCCTCCGATTCGACGTGCGCGAGTGATGTTCAAGTTTCTGGAATTGCTGAATCTGCGCCGCGACGCATTGGCGCATGCGATCACTGCTGAGCACGGCAAGGTGTTCACCGACGCGCAGGGCGAGGTGTCGCGCGGCATTGACGTGGTGGAGTTTGCGTGCGGCATTCCGCAATTGCTCAAAGGCGATTTCACCGATCAGGTGAGCACCGGCATCGACAACTGGACGCTGCGTCAACCGCTCGGCGTGGTAGCGGGCATCACGCCGTTTAACTTTCCGGTGATGGTGCCGATGTGGATGTTCCCGGTGGCAATTGCGGCGGGCAACACCTTCATTTTGAAGCCGAGTCCGATTGATCCGAGCGCCTCATTGATGATGGCTGATTTGCTTAAGCAAGCCGGACTTCCCGACGGCGTTTTCAACGTGGTGCAAGGCGACAAAGTGGCGGTCGATGCGCTGTTGACGCACCCAGATGTGAAAGCAATTTCGTTCGTGGGCAGCACGCCGATTGCCAATTACATTTATGAAACCGGTGCGCATCATGGCAAGCGCGTACAGGCGCTCGGCGGCGCGAAAAATCACATGGTGGTGATGCCAGATGCCGACGTGGCGCAAACAGTGGACGCGTTGATCGGCAGCGCTTACGGCTCTGCAGGAGAGCGCTGCATGGCGATCAGCGTGGCAGTGTTTGTTGGCGATGCAGCAGACAAAGTGTTGCCCGCGTTGATCGAGCGAACCAAGACATTGAAAATTCTCGATGGCAAAAATCTCGCCGCTGAAATGGGCCCCATTGTCACCGCCACAGCGCTGGCTCGAATCACGGGCTACATCGAGCAGGGCGTTGCCGAAGGCGCGCAGCTTTTGGTGGACGGTCGTGGCTTCAAAGGCGCGACTGCGGGCGCAGGTTGCGACAACGGATTTTGGACCGGCGGCACATTGTTTGATCATGTCACGCCCGACATGCGCATCTACAAAGAAGAAATTTTCGGCCCAGTGTTGTCATGCGTTCGTGTGCCCGATTTCGCGGCGGCGGTTGAGCTGGTGAACGGGCATGAGTTCGGCAACGGCGTGTCCTGCTTCACACGCGACGGCAATGTGGCGCGCGAGTTCAGCCGCCGCATTCAGGTGGGCATGGTCGGCATCAATGTGCCGATTCCGGTGCCGATGGCGTGGCATGGTTTTGGCGGCTGGAAGAAGAGTTTGTTCGGAGACATGCATGCTTATGGCGAAGAAGGCGTGCGTTTCTACACCAAGCAAAAGAGCGTGATGCAGCGCTGGCCCGAGAGCATTGGCAAGGGCGCAGAATTTGTGATGCCGACAGCGAAATAACGTAGTCGCCTACAATTGAATCATGTCACGAGAACGAATTCACCCCGAAGGCACCGACGCAACGTATCGCGTGCAGGAATCGCTCAAGGCCCTCGTGCAGCTGGGCGGCGCGCGCAAGACGTTTCGCTTGAAGCCCGACGCAAATAAAGCATTGCAGCAACTGGTGAAAATGCTCGATGTGAACACTGAGACTGAAGCGGTGGAAACTGCCATCGTCGCGCTGCGTGATCAGCTTCGCGCTGATGCAGTTGCAAAAAAGCAACGGCAAATGCGTGATTCGATTCGGCTCGTAAAGTAGAGTTTGACAGAGCAAACGTAGTCGTACACAATTCAGTTATCGGTGATTGTGCAGTAGTCACCCGGCAGCAAAGCGGCCAACTTTTTTCAACATTTATTTACGGGAGCCAGTTCAAAAATGACCATCCAACGCATCACTAACCACCACAGCGCGCCGATCTCGGCATGCCTGAGTGCGTTTGTGCTCGCGGCTGAGACTGGAATTTCATTGAATTCGCGACCTAATTCACGTCCATACGGCAGCACGACCAACGTCGGCGGCATGCTGGGCATGAATACGTTTAAGGGCGGCAACGCCTACGCTACTGATTTCACACAAGGCAACTCGGCCCTATTGAGAGGAAGCGCATAGCGCCCCCCTCAAGTTTTCCTCCCGGAAACCCCGAGTTGTCGAAAGACCTCGGGGTTTTTTGTTTTCTGGGCTGCTGATTCGTTCAAACGTTATTGGAACAACAGCAGCCCACCCGAACACTGCATACAGGCTAAATATTTCAGGGGATAGATCATGGTTTTAGTTGACTTCACATTGGCCGAGCGATGGCGGATTTTTGGTGAGTTGTCGTTGGCACAGACACCTCGCAAAGCCAAAGCTCAGGTAGCAAGCACGAGCGTAGAGAGCAAGTACGCGCCTTCGAGCGGTCACATCGACCCGCAGGAAACCGTTGCCAGAACACAAGCTCAGGCCGCGCTCATGCAGCGCATGCTCTAAGCCTGCCACGACCCAGCGGCGGGGACGCCTCAGCACGCAGATAGCGTGCGGGGCATCCGCGCCGCAAGCAGTTCGCATCTCAATCGGGAGCCATGTGAACGCCGGACGCAACCGGCACCTTTTCAGGTTCAAGATGCGCTTTGGTCTTGAACGGCCCCAGTTTTCAGGAAGACGCGGCAAATACCGCGTCACGCAACCGAGCATCTTTCATGTCAATCAAGAGCACATGCGAGTGAGAGATGCCAAGCTCGGCTGACGGTTTTTTTGCGCTTCCCCTCCTCCCCCGATGACACATGCGGGCGGTGCGAAAAACCCGATAAGAAGCGTGCGCTAGAGGTGCGGCTAGTGCGCGAGGTGAAAGTCCTCAACCTGAAATCCCTTTTCGGCGCGTGTTTGAAAAAACATCCGCTACACAGTTTTCGCGAACGCGTGCATGAAGGCAAACAGCACGCGGCACGGGTTGGACGCAACCATGCCGAGATCCGAAGAATCGCCTTAGCGGGAGCCGTTCGCTGCCATATTCCAACCAGTGAAGGTGTAGCCGGTCTTGGTGAAGCCATTAGCAGTTAGAGCAGTAGCAACGTTGGTTGTCTGTGAGGCAGTTGATCCACCTGTAGAGGTATTGCCTAGGAAGGTAACGGTGTGGTTTGGAACGATGTTAACAGCGAAGCTTGCGCTGATGGTGTGGTTAGTGCTGATGGTTGAGAATGGATAGCTGGTGAGAGCGCCTACTGAGACTCCATCAACCAAGACATCTGCAACGTGGTAGCCAGTTGCAGCAGTAATAGTGAATGTTGGGGTAGCGCCATAGTTCTCAGGGGTAGCACCCGAAGGTGAG
>JANXNO010000048.1 GCA_025354075.1 Burkholderiales bacterium
AAGCACAAACGCTTGATCGGAAACGTAAACTTCGCCAAGTGCGCCTTTTCGGCGAAACGCCCTTCAAATCCGACCAGATCGTCGTCAATCGTAGGACAGCCACATGGGATTGTTGAGTTTGCCGCAGTCTCGTTCGCGCCGCGCAATCAGTCGTTTGGGTGTATTGACGCTGACGCTATTTCTGACGGTCGCGGCAACGCTCGCAGTCGACGCTCCGCCCTAAGCGCCGCTAGTCATCGGCAACCGAACGATTCACGTTTTCCGCGCCACGCTCGGTGCGTTTTCACCGGCTGAACGAGCCGACGGCGCGCGGCAACGCATTCTCAAAGCCCTGACCGAACCGGGCGAAGCCTGGACACCGGTGAAAGCTGCCGAGCAGGGCGTGTTGGTGGAGATTGACGGCAAACCCATGTTTACTGTCGCGACGGGCGACGCGAACAGCCTGTCTGGCGAAACGCCGACCGATCTGGCCAACGCTGCATCGCGCGTGTTGCAAAAGGCGTGGAGCGAAGCACGCGAACGCAGCGACCCGCGCGCCGCATGGATCGCCGCTGCAAAGGTCTCTCTTGCAGCATTGTTACTCGCCGCCGTGTTGTACGCCATTTGGAAGATCTCGCGCCTCGTTCGGGCGGTCGTGACGCGCCGGCTCGCCAAGCGCCTAAAGAGCATTCCCGTCGCAGGCGTCAGCTCAAAAATCTCCGCGCTGTCGCTGTCCATCGCCTCACGTTCTTGCGTGTTGATTGCGTGGTTACTGAGCCTGCTGGTGGTCTTCATTTTCCTGACTTACAGCCTCGATCAATTCGTTTTCACGCGACCGATGAGCGAAGGTTTGTCGCACTCGTTTCAAAGCTTGCTTCTGCAAATCCTCAACGCCGTCGGCGCGGCGCTGCCCGGCATGTTCATCGCGGTCATCATCTTTCTGGTGGCGTGGATCGCGACACAGGTGTCGGCAGAATTCTTCGGCCACGTCGCGTTGGGCAATGTCAAAGTTGGCCTGCTCGACAAGCACACCGCGCCCGCCACGCGCCGCATCGCCAACGCTTCGTTGTGGCTGTTTGCGCTCACGATGGCCTATCCGTATTTGCCCGGCGCGCAGACCGAAGCGTTCAAGGGACTCACCGTCATTCTGGGCATCATGGTGTCCATCGGCGCGTCGGGGCTGATCGGCCAGATTGCCAGCGGCATGATCCTCGTGTACACCCGTGCGCTCGCGGTGGGCGAGTACGTGCGCATACAGGACTGTGAGGGTACGGTGACCGAGCTGGGTCTGTTCGTCACCCGCCTGCGCAACGGCATGGGCGAGAAAATCGCACTGCCGAATTCAGTGGTGCTAGCGAACGTAACGCGCAACTATTCGCGCGTCACCGCTGGCAGCGGCTTCGTGCTCGACACCACGATCACCATCGGCTACGACACGCCATGGCGACAGGTTCACGCGATGCTGTTGGAGGCCGCAACCACCATCCCGGAAATCTCGCCAGACCCCGCGCCGTACGTCGTGCAAACCGCGTTGTCAGATTTCTATGTAGCCTACAAACTCGTCGTCTACGTCGGCGCAGAAAAACCCGCGATTCGCGCGAGAGTAACGAGCGATCTGTACGCGTCCATACAGGACACGTTCAACAAATACGAAGTGCAGATCATGTCGCCGAACTACTTCGAAGACCCGGAAAAGCCCAAGATCGTGCCGGAGTCGGAGTGGTTCGCGCGGCCTGCGGCGAAGGCCAAGTAACGCGAATTGGTTAGCAGCGGATCAGTAGTGATAACGACACTGCACCACGATGAATTCACCGTCTGACAGTGCGCAGGACAACCTTGGACGCTTCTTGAATCACATGCGCGTCAGTCGCAATAAGGTCGTCCTCAAAGTAAAAACCGCTGCCAATTGCGCTCGGTAAACCGTTCTTGTCGAACGCCAAGACCACCACCACTGAGGATTTGTATTTTCGAAAGAGTTCGACCGTACCGGATTCCGCGTTTGTGGAAGAAGTAAGCGCAAAGCTAGACAAAACTAACACGGAGATACTGAGTCGTATCAGCACTTTGTGTGTCCTCGGTTCCCAATCTGTGAAGCGTAACGATCATACGTTAACCAGCGCCGTAATTATTCCGCCACCATCTTCGCATCCCGAGCAATCTTCCCCAGCCGCTCAAACTCACTCTTCGCAAGCGCATCCAGCTCCGCCGCCGACGAACTCTTCGGCGTGAACCCAGCGCGCAGCAACTTCTCCTTCACTTCAGGCAACGCAAGCGCTTCGACGAACGCTTGATT
>JANXNO010000053.1 GCA_025354075.1 Burkholderiales bacterium
GCAAGGATCTGGCGAGCATGTCGCTGGAAGAGATCATCATGGCCTCCAGTGGCAAAGCCGACATGGCGGGCGTATTTAGCAACGCCGCCCAAGTGTGGAACCACACCTTTTACTGGAACAGCCTCAAGCCCAACGGCGGCGGCAAACCGACCGGCGCGATCGCAGCGGCCATCGACAAAGACCTCGGTGGCTATGACAAATTCAAGGCTGACCTTTCTGCGGCTGCCGTCACGCAATTCGGCTCCGGCTGGGCGTGGCTTGTGTCCGATGCTGGCACGCTGAAAATTGTCAAAACTGGCAATGCAGAAGTGCCGTTGACCAAAGGCCAAAAGCCGTTGCTCACCATTGACGTCTGGGAGCATGCGTATTACCTCGATTACCAAAATCTGCGCGCCAAATACGTTGAAACGCTGATTGACAAGCTACTTAACTGGGACTTCGCGAACCAGAACTTCGCTGCCTAGTCATAGGTTGAGATTCGTTTGAGGGCCGGTTTTCCGGCCCTTTTGCATTCTTCTGACTCAAAAAGAAAGCGCCCTTGCCGCCCGCCTTGTTGAATGTTCATAATTTGTCGCACCGCTTTGAAGGGCGGCGTGCGATTCCATTCGGCAGTTTCGCCGTGCATGCGGGCAGCATTTTGCTGGTGCGAGGCGCATCCGGTTGTGGCAAATCGACGCTGCTTCATTTGCTGGGTGGCGTACTCTCAATCGCGAACGACAGCGGCACGGCGATGCTTGATGACATTGACCTCGCTACGATTTCGGCATCTGCGCGTGACCGGCTGCGCCCAACCGTGGTGGGGTGGATGCCACAGCGGCAGTTCATGATCCACAGCCTGTCGGTGTTTGAAAACCTGTTGCTGCCCGTTGCGCTGAAGGGGGCAGTCACCGCTGAAGTACGGCAGAGGGCAACCGACTTATTGCAGGCACTGGCCATTTCTCAACTGGCAGACCAGCGGCCCGCGACGCTCTCGGTGGGGCAGGCGGCCCGTGTGTGCCTCGCACGCGCGTTGCTCGCCGGGCCAAAGCTCTTGCTGGCGGATGAGCCTACGGCGGCGCTTGATGACGCCAGTGCGCAGCTGGTCGCGCAGCAAATACGGGCATTTGCTGCGGTCGGCGGCGCGGTAATCGTGGCCAGCCACGACCGCGAATTGCGCTCGTTGCTGAGCGATGCGCGGTCTACAGATGACGCCGCAAGTGTTGAGGAGTTGATCCTGCCGTGATGATCGCTCGTCTCATCGTCCGATTTTTGTGGGAGCGACCCTGGCAGTTCGCGTTGGCGGTCACGCTTTGCGCGCTGGGCCTCGCCAGCGCTGTCAGCATCGTCTGGCTGCAATCGCTGCTGGAGACACATGCCCGGCGCCAGGCCGAGGGAATTGACATCGTCGTCGGCGCGAAAGGCTCGCCGCTGCAAAACGTGCTGGCGGCTGTCTACTACCTCGATGTGCCAAATGGCAATATTCGTCTGTCCGAGGTCGACACGCTGCGTGCCAACCCGATGGTGGCGAAAGCCATTCCAATTGCGCTCGGTGATTCGGTCGCAGGCGCCCGAATTGTTGGTACTACGCCCGAATTTGTGGCGTTTTATGGGGCGACCCTGGCATCGGGCCAGTTGCCAGCCGCACCGATGGATGCCTTGGTGGGGGCCGCCGTGGCTGCTCGCACTGGCTTGAAAGTTGGCGACAGCTTTGTCGGGGCGCACGGCCTGGGAGACGCGGGTATCGACCACAATTCGTATCCGTATCGCGTTTCCGGGTTGCTCAAGCCTACCGGACGCGTGATCGACCAAACCGTCGTGACCTTGCTGGAAAGCGTGTGGCTGGTGCATGAAGGCCACGCCGCGAGCGCTGAAAAAGAGGCTACCTTTGCGCTGATTCAGCTTAAAAGCCCCATAGCGATGGCAACGTTGCCGCGCCTTATCAATCAACAAACGGGCTTGCAGGCTGCCGTGCCCGCTATGGAATCTGCGCGGCTGCTGATCAGTTTTGACTGGGTCGCGCTGATCATCAAAGCGTTCGCGGTCGTGCTGGTCGTTGCCGCGATGGCCTCGTTGCTCGGCGCGCTGCTGCAGTCGCTGGCGCGGCAAGCGCCGGAGCTTGCGCTGCTACGCGCGATGGGTGCGAGTCGCACGCAGCTGTCCGCCCTTATGCTCGGTGAGTCACTGGTGCTGATTACTGTTTCGGCGGTCGTCGCAGCCGCGCTGGCGCTGGTGGGTGTGTGGGCGCTCAGGTCATTTGCGTTGCCAGGCCTTGCCATTGACCTGCAACAGGGATATTTATTCTGGTTGGGTGGTCTACTGATAGCGATAGTGCTGGCTATTGTTGCTACCATCCCGGTTTTATGGCAAACCGCGTCGGTCGACGTGGCAGCCCAGCTTTCATCGAGGTAATGGACATGAACCTGTTTTCGTCGATTCGTGTGCGGCTGGTCAAGCTGATCCTGTCGCTCACCCTGCCCATCGCAGCCGTCTGTGGTGTAGTGAGCTTCGGTGCAGGCGCGGTTACACCGGTGCCTGAAGCTGGCGCATTGATGCCCGCATCGCAATTCCTGCCGGAAAAACCAGGCTACACGTCATGGCGGGTGCTGGCACAAGTAGAGCTGGTCAAGCAAAACAGCAAGCTGCTGCCGGCTTTTGCGCAGAATGTCAGCGTGCTCGATGGCAAGACGATCCGGGTACAGGGCTTCATGATGCCGCTTGATATCGGCGACAAGCAGCGACGCTTTTTGCTGGTCGCTGCGCCGCCGCACTGCGCGTTTTGCTTACCCGCAGGGCCGGATGCAATGATTGAGGTGCGGGCGAAATCGGACGTTCGTTATGGTTTTGATGCAGTTTCATTGTCAGGTAAGCTGCAAGTGCTCAAAGATGACCCGGCGGGTCTCTACTACCGTCTGGTTGATGCGGTTGTTGCGCAGTAGACGTTGTCAAGCCGTTGTTAAAGGAGTAGCGTATCGCTATGGCGTTTAATCTTTTTCCAAAACCAGGCAAAGGTGGTGCAGCGCAACGCAAGCTTGAATTGGCAGATGTCCCGACGGTTTCTGGGCAGAGCGATTCGGGTGTCGGTTCGAGGCGAACGCCGTCTGACACTGAGATGGGCAACTGGGCACCTCAGGCGGGTCGGATTGAAGTCGATGAATCCACAGCGCTGGGACCGTCGCTTGAAAACGCGGCGTTGATGTTTGCCCATGGCAATGCCACAGCCGCAACGGCTGCGCTGGCGCATGCACTGGACACCAGTGAGCGATCACTGCCTATGGTGTGGATGTGCCTGTTTGATCTCTACGCCCGAGGCGCAGACCGTACCGCTTTTGAAGAGTTGGCGCTTAAATTTGTGGTTCAGTTTGAACGCTCCGCTCCTGCTTGGGATGAGCTCTGCCCAACCCACATGGGCGCGACGGCGACAGCCAACCAGATGCTGCGTGCCAAGCCCAAATCGTTGCTGCGCGGTGATCTCACTGACCCGCAGGCACCCGTTGTGGCCGCGCTTACTGAGGCAGCCAAGCGCAAGGGCGGGCCCGCGCCGCGCTTCGACCTTGATATCGTCGACCTAGATAGTGTGAGCGACATTTGCGGCACACTGCTGGCGGGCTCTCTGGCCGCCCTTCGGCGCAGGGGGTCCGTCATCGGGATTCGAGGGCTGGAATCAACGCTGCGCCGCCTGGCAACACCGCTTCAATCGGGCACACGTTCACACAAGGGCCAGTGGTATCTGGTGCTTGAGCTTCTGCAGTGGTCCGGCAACATTAACGACTTTGAGGATCGGGCCGTCGATTTTGCAGTGACCTTCGAAATTTCGCCGCCCTCCCTCGAATCGCTCACGCCGGAGCAGCGTAGCGTCTTGTCTAAGAAGGCGGATGACGGCGTGCTGGCTGAAGACGCGCTGGTCGACGACCAGGTGGTGTGGGCGGGTGAGCTCAAGGGCACAGATAATCCCTGCTTGCGGCAAATCACTGTGGATGCGGTAACGACCAATCCTGTCGTCATTGACATGAAACGCGTGCTTTGCATTGATTTTGTGTGCGGCGGCGGTATCGCCAACGCATTTACCCGGTTGATGGCCCAGGCGATTGACGTCCGCGTGATCGGCGCTTCACCCATCGTGCAGACGCTGCTTCAGCTGACGGGCGTGCCCGCAACGCTGTTTGTAAGGGCGAGCTGAGCCGCGCCACTCCCGAGCGGGTCGTCAGGCGCGTTTCGTGGCCTTTTCTCTAAGCTTTCGCATGGATTCAACACTTGATTTTCACGGCACAACCATTGTGTCGGTTCGTATTGGAAATTCCGTCGCCATTGGCGGCGACGGTCAGGTCACGCTCGGCAATATGGTGGTCAAGTCCACCGCGCGCAAAGTGCGGCGGCTGTATCACGACAAAATCATCGCTGGTTTCGCCGGGGCAACGGCTGACGCGTTCACATTGTTTGAGCGTTTCGAAGGCAAGCTGGAGAAGCATCAGGGCAATCTGACGCGCGCCGCCGTGGAACTTGCGAAGGACTGGCGACAGGATCGCATTTTGCGTCGCCTTGAGGCGATGCTGGCCGTGGCGGATCACACCGCATCACTGATTTTGACCGGCAACGGCGATGTGCTGGAGCCAGAAAACGGCATTATTGCCATCGGCTCGGGCGGCGGATTTGCTCAGGCAGCCGCTCGCGCGTTGACGCAGCACAGTGCGCTATCGGCCAGAGACATCGTCTCCGAATCTCTCAAGGTTGCAGGCGAAATCTGCATCTATACCAATCAAAATCACACCATCGAAGAGTTAACTTGGTGAGCGATATGTCGTCCGATGCTGCGGATGTAGTGGTGGCTGGCGGCGGCCCGGTAGGCTGGGCGTGTGCGCTGGCCGCGCAGGTTTCGCTGGGCAAACGGGCGCGCGTGTCGGTGGTTGAACGTCAGTCGTCGCAGCCTTCATTGATTAGGGCGGCGATGTCCGCCCGTGTCTATACCGTTGCGTCCGGCAACCTGCGCTGGCTGACGGAGCAGGGCGTACGGTTTGACCTGACGCGTAGCGCTGCGGTGACTGAACTTGTGGTCTCGGGGCGCGATGGTCAGGAGTCCCTGCGCATCAGTGCCAACGACGCGGGCGAAGCAGAACTTGCCAAGGTGCTTGAGCATGAGGCGATGACCGACGCGATCGCCAAGCGCGCGCAGGCACTCGGCGTGCAGTTCGTCAGCGGTGCCGTCTCGTCGTTGCATGACCTCGTTACGCACAAACTGATCGAACTTGCGGATCGCCGCGTCTTGCAAGCACGTGTTGTGATTGCAGCGGACGGCGTGCAGTCAAAGTTGCGCAGCCTGTCGGATATCCGAGCCACGGTCCGTTCCTACCCTCAGCACGGCGTTGTTGCTCATTGGCGCTGCAAACAGCCCCACGGTGGCGCAGCCCGACAGTGGTTTCTGCCCGATGGATCGATTCTGGCGTTGTTGCCATTGCCCGATATCGACCTAGCCCCAGCGGTTTCTATGGTCTGGTCGGTCAGCGACGTGCGTGCCGACGAATTGTGTGGGTTGCCTGAAGCTGACTTGCTCGACGCTGTGAATGCTGCGTCGCACCATACGGCAGGCCTGATTTGCATGGCCAGTGCAGCCCAACACTTTCCACTGACCCTTGTACGCGTTGCCGATCCAGTTGCGCAGCGTTTAGTCGTCGTGGGCGATGCCGCCCACGCCGTGCATCCACTGGCGGGCCAGGGTGTCAATTTGGGGCTGGTCGATGCACGCGTCTTGCTCGACGTTTGGGAGCACGCTGACAAAGTGGGCTTTGACCCCGGCCACGCGCTGCTGCTGGGGCGCTATCGCCGCGAACGCTTCGGGCCGACGCTCGCCATGCAATTGGCGACTGACGGTCTTTTCCGACTCTACAATCAGATGGATCATCCACTGCTCATGGCGGCTGGCGACGCTGGAATGCGTCTTTTAAGCCGTCTACCCGCGTTTCGTCGCACTCTGTCTACCGCTGCGGTGCAGTGAACGCTATTACTGCGGTTGATCCGCCCCGTCACGTCCGCTGTACTCCAAGGATTTTTTATGAAACGAACTTTTGTCGCCGTGCTGGCCGTTGGCGGCCTGCTCGCCGCGTGCAACGCCCAGCAACCGCCTGCTGGTGCAGTAGTTGCCACGCCCGCCGCTGCTCCTGCGGTCGCCGCACCACAAGCAACGTCCGCCAAACTGGCCGAGGTCACGCAGGTGCTGGAAACCCGCTTCAAGGGCGCGCCAGTCAAGGGCCTGCGCGCCTCGGTGTTCCCCGACATTTACGAGGCAATGGTGGGTGACGACCTGATTTACTTCGACGACAAGTTGACACATTTTATCGTCGGCAATTTGATCGAAGCCGCCTCGATGACTAACAAAACCGAAGAGCGCACGGCTGAGTTGAATGCGATTGACTTAAAGCTTTTGCCGCTCGCGGACGCCATTAAAGAGGTGCGCGGTAAGGGCGAGCGTGTGATGTATGTGTTCACGGACGTCGATTGCCCGTTCTGCACCCGACTTGAACAGACGTTGCAAGACGTCGACAATGTGACGGTTTACAACTTCATGTACCCCATCGACTCGCTGCATCCTGCCGCGCGCGGCAAGCAGAAGGCGATCTGGTGCGCAAAAGACCGCCTCGCCTCATGGAAGGATGCCGTGTTGCGCAAGAAATTTGATGCTGCCGCTAAGGGTGAATGCGCCAATCCGGTGGATGCCACCGTTGCGTTGGGCCAAAAGCTAGGCGTGCGTGCGACCCCTTCGTTCTTCCTCGCGGATGGTCGCATGGTCGCGGGGGCGATTCCGAAGGATCAGCTTGAGGCGCGGTTGGTCGCCGCGCAGAGCAAAGTCGCCGCGAAATAGTCCCACACCGCATCCCACTTTTTCGACACACAGGAGCAACTCATGGCCCTCATGGACTTCATCAAAAAGCAACTGATCGACATCATCGAATGGCAGGATGATTCGCGTGACACGCTGTCGTACCGCTGGCCCGATCAGGACAAGGAAATCAAAAACAACGCACAGTTGATCGTGCGTGAGTCGCAGGTCGCGCAGTTTGTCTATCTCGGCCAGTTTGCCGACACCATGGGGCCCGGCAAACACAACCTGACCACCGCGAACATTCCGGTGTTGTCGACCATTATCGGCTGGAAGTACGGCTTCGAGAGCCCGTTCAAAGCCGACGTTTACTACGTCATCACGCGCACTTTCGCGGGCAATAAATGGGGCACCGCGAACCCGATCATGATGCGTGATCAGGATTTCGGCGTGGTGCGGATGCGCGCATTCGGTCAGTACGATTTCAAGATCGTCAACCCGCCGCTGTTCCTGAAAGAAGTGGCCGGAACAGACAACCATTTCCGCCTCGATGAATTCGCCGATGTGATGCGCTCGAAGATCGTCACGGTCTTCACCGAAGCCATTGCCAACGCCAAGGTTCCGGCGCTGGACGTGGCCGCGCGTTACTCGGAAATCGGCGCGGCGTTGCTGCCCGCGATCAACCCGATCACGACCAGCAAATACGGCATCGAAATCACCTCGTTCAACATCGAAAACGTCTCGCTACCGCCGGAGGTTGAGCAAGCCATCGATAAGCGCGGCGCGATGACCACCATCGGCGACATGGGCGACTACATCAAATACAACATGGCCAATGCGGTCGCTGAAGGCAAAGCCGGCACCATGGGCATTGGCGCTGAATTCGCGATGGGCCTGGGCGTCGCGCAGCAAATGGCCAACCAGCCCGGTGGTCCGGTGGGTGTCAGCACCGGCGGGCCAAAAGGCATGGTGCCGGGGGCGTTTGCTGCGCCGGCCACTGCCGCTGCGGCTCCTGCAGCCGCGCCCGCAATGGAACTCATGAACCCGGCGCAAGTGGCGCAGGTATTGGGCGTGGCCGAGGCCGACGTGATGGCTGAGCTTGATGCAGGCAATCTCAAAGGCCGAAAGATCGGCAGCCAATGGCGGATCACC
>JANXNO010000090.1 GCA_025354075.1 Burkholderiales bacterium
CTTTCACTTGCGCCGAAACGAACGCCAGAAAAGTAGCCTCCTTCTTGCGCCGACGTGACCGTTGGCACAAACAGCAAAACACCTGCTGCGACAGCAACGAGGAATTTCGAACTATTTATGACGTTGTACTTCATAGAACAAATGTTCCTCTTGAATGAAGGCAGTGTCAATACGGGGCGGTGATTTCGAGTGCAGATCAGACCATTCACAACACAATTGTTGCGTCGCACCAACGAAGCAGTACGACGCTACGTCGCACGCGAATGGTGCAAAACAAACGCTGCGATACTTTGTGCATCTTCTAGACCGAACCGATCAAGCCTTGGTTCCCGCACGCCCGAAACAGCTGACGGAAGGGAATCATCGGTGGCAAGCCCCAAAATACTCGAATCCGTGGGAAAAAGCAGCGGTTTTCCGAGCTCAGCACGCCAGACCTCAAGTTTGGGGATGGGCTCGCGCTTGTAGCCCTCGACCAGCACCAGATCGCAGGCGCTGAATTGAGCTATTGCCTCGGCCAGTGAGAGCTCGGGCTCGCCACGCAACTCATGCATCAGTGCCCAGCGATTGCCGCTTGAAATCAGCACTTCGCTGGCCCCGGCCATACGATGGCGGTACGAATCCTTGCCTGGCTGGTCTATATCGAAGGCATGATGGGCGTGCTTGATCAGGGACACACGCACGCCGCTCCCTGCAAGGTAGGTGATCACCTTTTCGATCAACGTTGTTTTTCCGCTGCCGGACCATCCAGCGAAGCCGAATACTCTTGGCTTTTTTTGATTCACACCGCGCCGCGACTATTGATTCTTAAACGTCGGCTTGCGCTTTTCCACGAACGCACGCATGCCTTCCTTTTGGTCTTCCAGTGCAAACGTTGCATGAAATTCACGGCGCTCAAACAACAAGCCCTGCGCAAGCGTAGTTTCGAATGCGGCGTTGATCGTCTCTTTGACTTTCATAACGGCAGGTAACGAAAAACTCGCGATTTTTCCAGCCGTGGCGAGCACCTCTTCCATTAATTTTTCCGCAGGCACGACGCGCGCTACGAGGCCCGCCGTCTCCGCCTCCTGCGCCGTGATGAAACGCCCCGTCAAACACCATTCCATCGCTTTGGCTTTACCCACGGCACGTGGCAAACGCTGGGTTCCGCCCATGCCGGGAATGGTGCCGATACTGATTTCCGGCTGGCCAAATTTCGCGTTTTCAGCCGCGATGATGATGTCGCACATCATGGCAAATTCGCAGCCGCCACCCAACGCGTAGCCCGACACCGCAGCGATCAATGGTTTGCGAACGCTGCGCGCTGCTTCCCAGTGTTTGGTGATGTAGTTGTTGTTGTAGACGGTGCCGTAGCTCCACTCGGCCATCGCAGCAATATCGGCACCCGCAGCAAAGGCCTTCTCGTTACCGGTCACCACGATGACATGAACATCCGGATCGGCGTCCAGCGCGGCGAGCTTGACGGCGAGCTCTTCAGCCAGCGCGTCGTTCAGTGCGTTCATCACCTTCGGGCGATTAAAAGTCACGAGCGCGACCCGGGCAGGCGTGGTCAGTTTTTCGACGAGGACGAGCGATTCAGACATGATAATTTTCCTTCTTTGTAGAATTTTTTTTCGACGCGGTGTGATCAGAAGGTGCGAAGCGCTTCATGCGATCTGCACCGCCAGTCAGGCCACCTTCGAGCATGCCGACCACCGTTTCTGCGAATTGCCCGTAGGTCAGCGCACCGCCGGGTTTGAGCCAGGTAAACGTCCAGTTGATCATGCCAAAAACGCTCATCGTGAGCACCTTGGCCTGTGCGCGAT
>JANXNO010000091.1 GCA_025354075.1 Burkholderiales bacterium
GCCGTCCTTGTCGAGCTTGCCGAACCATTGCTGGCTTCTTCGTTTGAATTTTGTGTCGTCGTCGCGGTTGGCCATGATGTGCTCCTTTGTGTATTCCTGATGTTTAAAAGAAGGCTAGCACCAACCGCCGTCATGGGACGCCTGTCCGCATACACTCTTGAAATAAATATGACTGCCGCCATCACTGACACTCGTGCCATTGCCCACGACATGCAAGCCAAAGCCCAGCGCGGCTTGTTGTGGGGCGTTGGCATTTCGTTGTTGATTCACCTTGGGGTGTTGACTGTTCAGGTGGGCGGCGACAGCTTCGGTTGGCGCGCGCCGACCAGCGATTCGCAGCAAGACAGCAGTACGCGCATGAAAGCGCGGCTTGTGCCACGCGAAACGCCCGCCGCTGCGGTGCCCGAGCTCGCGCCCCAACCCATCGCCACCGAGCAACGCCCGTCTGACGCGCTAAAGACCGCCACCGTCACCGTGAATGCGTCGTCGCCGATCCCGCGCGCGGAAGAGCTTGATCCGCCGATTCCCCGTGTCGAGCAGCCTGCTACCTTGCCTCCGGCACCCACTGTGCCGCCGACTCCCACGGTGGAGGTCAAGCCCGACAAACCCGCGCCAGGCACGCAGCCGCCAGAACTCGTATCGCCTGCCAAAACCGAGCCGAAAGCGTCCGCGCCAGTAGCTACAACGCCGCCGCCGTTGCCCGTCACGCCGCAACCCGTGGCCCAACCCGCGCCGCCAAAGCCCGAGGTGAAGGAGGTGGTCGAAGCACCGGCGGCCAAACAGGAGCCCGCTGCCCCCACGCCACCCCCCGTCGCCGCAGAGTCCGCCAAAGCCGCCCCCGCAGCGCCCGTCGCGGTGCCAACCCCGGTTGCGCCGCCTGTGCCCGTCGTTGCTCCGGTGCCGTCACCACCCGTTGCTGCGCCGACGCCGCCTGTTGCGGCGCCTACTCCGGTGCCTGCTCCCGTCGTTCCGACGGCAGCGCCCGTTGCGTCGGCGCAACCTGTCGCAGCACCTGTCGCAACGCCGGTACTCGCCCAGTCTTCGCCAAGTGCCGCGTCTGCCGCCGCTCCGGCTGCGGCACCTACGTCTGCCGCAGCCAGCGCATCGCCCGCAAGCGCTGCCCCATCGGGCTCATCCGCTCCAGCTAGCGCCACAAGCGCGTCAGCGCCCGCAACGGGTTCAAGCGGTACGACCGGGCGTCCATCCGCCACGGTCACGCTGCCATCGCCACGCACCAGCGATGGCACACTGCCAGGCACGGCGGGAGCGGCCGGCACATCAGGCAACGAACGGCTGCCCGCATTCAACATGCCGCTCGCCAAACCGGAAGGTTTCGACCCGTACAAAGCGCGATCCGATGCGGCGCGTGACGCCGCGCGTGAACTCAACAACCAGCGGTCTCGCGTGCCACCGTCAGTTGCGCCGTCGCTGACCGAGCGCGAGCGCATGGCGCGCAACGTAGAAAACGCGATCAGAGAAGACTGCAAAGACCTCGGCAACAAGGTCGGTTTGCTCGCCATTCCATCAATCGTTTCAGGCGTGTTGATCGACAAGGGCTGCAAGATTCGTTAACTACCGTCTCGTAGTTTCGATGAAGCAACGCGGAATCGAGGCCCCGCGATTTCACTTCGTTGCATCGCGGCTACAGCCTTGGATGCGCCTCCAGCCTACAATTGCAACCCGTTCTCAAAGCACCGCCGGATAAAGCCGCGCGCCCTGCACCATGCAAGACACACTGATCAACGCTGCGGCGTCCGCCGTTTCGCCTGCTGCTATTCCAGCGATCCCCGCGATCCCCAAGAAAAAACTCTTCATCCGCACCTTTGGCTGCCAGATGAATGAGTACGACTCCGACAAGATGGCGGACATTCTTGACGCCGGGACAGCCGAGGGATTCGAGAAAACCGACACGCCGGACAACGCCGATGTGATTCTGTTCAACACCTGTTCGGTGCGCGAAAAAGCGCAGGAAAAAGTGTTTCACGATTTGGGTCGCGTCAAGGATTTGAAGAAACAGAATCCTAATCTGGTGATCGGTGTGGGCGGTTGCGTGGCGTCACAAGAAGGCGCTGCGATTGTCGAGCGTGCGCCGTTTGTGGACGTCGTGTTTGGCCCGCAAACACTGCATCGCCTGCCCGCACTGATCGCCAAACGCCGCGAGACGGGCCGCTCGCAGGTGGACATTTCGTTCCCTGAAATCGAGAAGTTCGACAACATGCCGCCAGCGCGTGTTGAGGCGGCCAGCGCGTTCGTCTCGATCATGGAAGGGTGCAGCAAATATTGCAGCTTTTGCGTGGTGCCATACACGCGTGGCGAAGAGGTTTCGCGTCCGTTTGAGGCGGTGCTGACCGAGGTCGCGGAACTGGCGATCAAGGGCGTGAAAGAGGTCATGTTACTCGGCCAGAACGTGAATGCGTATCGCGGAAAAATGGGCGATACGAACGATATTGCGGACTTCGCGATGCTCATCGAATTCATCGACGAAATCCCCGGCATCGAGCGCATCCGCTACACCACAAGCCATCCGCGTGAGATGAGTGCGTCGCTGATCGAGGTGTATGGCAAGGTGCCGAAGCTCGTGTCGCAATTGCACCTGCCGGTGCAGCACGGCTCGGATCGCATCCTTGCCGCAATGAAGCGCGGCTACACGGCGATCGAATACAAAAGCACGATTCGCAAACTGCGCGCAGTGCGACCGAACATGTCGATCACGTCGGATTTCATCGTCGGCTTTCCCGGTGAAACGCAAAAAGATCATGACCTCACGATGAAACTGATTGATGATGTCGCGTTCGACGGCGCGTTCAGTTTTGTCTATTCAGCGCGGCCCGGAACGCCTGCTGCGGACTTGGTCGACGACACGCCCGCCGCAGAAAAATCGCAGCGCTTGTATCAGTTGCAAAAGCGCATCGACGAGCTGTTTTCTGGCTACAGTCAGTTGATGGTCGACTCGGTGGAACGCGTGTTGATTGAGAGCGTTTCCAAGAAAAGCGCCACTGAGCTGGCAGGTCGATGCGAAAACATGCGCGTGGTGAATTTCCCCGGAAATCCTCGTCTGATAGGCGAATACGTTGACGTAAAAATCACCGAAGCGGCAGCGCACAGTTTGCGCGGCGAGATCGTGAGGGTCGGCTAAAACGGCGGCTGTACAGGCGTCGCCTCGTATTTCAGCCGCGCATTTCGTGCGTTCGTCGCGTTGCCTGCGCGGCGTTCAAATCGCTTCTACACTGCTCAGGTCGTTGCCGCTGTTTGACTTATAACTTTATCGTGAAAGCCCCATTCAACGTGGGCTTCAATCGTAATTTATCCATAAGTCAACTAACCTGAATTTAGCGCATTAGCCCGCGTGCCAATGCGGCTTAACCTCATAAGTTGTCCCCGGTTTTTGGAGTTTTACATGGCTGTTGATTCACGCGCTGTTCTGTCTGCACGTTCCGTTTTGTTCATCGCGCTTGCCGCCGCGCTGTCGTCCTGCGCGACGGTGACGCCGCCCGCAGCCACCGCCGCTGCTGCCACGCCTTCGCCGAGCACGCCCGTTGGCGCGCCTGCGTCGTCGGCCACCAGCGCCACGGTTGCCGGAACGCCCGCCGCCGCCGCGCCCACGGCCGCCGCGCGACCGCCCGGTAGCCCGGCCGCTGCAACGCCCGGCGCGCCGCGTCCGTTCGCCGAAATCATCAAGGACGCGAAGGAGCAACCCGGCCTGTTCACGTTGTGGACCAAGGACGAAAAAGTCTGGATCGAAATCAAGCCTGAGCAGTTTGACCAGCTCTTCTATTTGCAGGCCAACATGAGTCGCGGCGTGATGAGCGGGATGTCCACGTCGATGGCGCGCTCGATGCTTCGCGGCAACATCATCACGTTCAAAAAAATCGGCAACAACGTGCAGTTGATTGCCAAAAATTTCAGTAACTACGCCAAGCCTGCCACGCCGCTTGCGATTGCCACGGCTGAGGGCACCAGCGACAGTTTGCTCGCCGCCGCCACGCTCTCCAGCGCCCCGCATCCCGAGAAAAAGTCGGTGCTGGTCGAAGCCAACACGCTGTTGCTCGGCGATATTCCGATGATCACCTACGCGCTCGACAGCACCTACCGTGCGGGCTACAGCCTTGATCGCGCCAACTCGTACTTCAGCGAAACGCAGGCCCGCGCCGACGCCACCACGTTCGATGTGACTGCGCATTTCTCGGTGCCGAAATTACCCGTTCCGTCGCCCATGCCGACGCCCTCACCGGTGCCGCAGCCGAGCCCAATCTCAGGCGTGCCCGATGCGCGCAGCTTTTTCCTCGGCCTGTTCTACACGCTGTCAAAACTGCCTGATGAACCGATGAAGCCACGCGCCGCCGACGGTCGCGTTGGCCACTTCAATCAGCCGATGTGGGACTTCAGCGACAACGAAGCTGCGTTCGCCCGCAAGTACGTGGTGAACCGTTGGCGTCTGGAGAAAAAAGACCCGGGCGCAGCGTTGTCTGAGCCGAAAAAGCAGATCACCTACTGGCTCGACAAAAACATCCCGCTCGAATATCGCGACACCGTGAAAGCCGGCGTGCTGGAGTGGAACAAAGCGTTCGAAAAACTTGGCTTCAAAGACGCGATTCGCGTTGAGCAACAACCGGCCGACGCAACCTGGAGCACCCATGAAACAGGTCGCGCCTCGGTGCGCTGGTTTGTTGATTATTCCGATGGCGCGCTCGCCGTTGGCCCGTCGCGCATCGACCCGCGCACCGGTGAAATTCTCGATGCTGACATCACCATCGGCAACGGCTGGGTGACGCTGCCGCGACGTCAATCAACCGAGCAATGGCCACGGCCGATGCCTGCACTGACGGCTAGCGGCGTGGATGCGAATGGCCTGACGCGAATGGACGACAGCCGCAGTTTTTTGCGGACGACGTCAGCCACGTTGCCACGCGATATTGTGGTCAATGGCGATACCGGTTCAGACCTCTGTTCATACGGTCAGTCGGCGATTGAAGAAGCCAGTTTCGCGCTCGATTTGCTTGCGATGCGTGCGGGCGATGCGATGGACCCGAAAGAGTCCGAGCGCATCGTTCACGCCGTGCTCAAAGACGTGGTCACGCATGAGGTCGGCCACACGCTCGGCTTGCGTCACAACTTCCGCGCGTCGACGATTTACACGCAAAAGCAGATCAGCGATCCCGCGTTCACCCGCGCCAACGGCCTCACCGGTTCGGTGATGGATTACAACGCGTTCAACATCGCGCTCGACAAAGAGTCGCAGGGCGAATACGTGATGAGCACGCTTGGGCCGTATGACTACTGGGCCGTTGAATACGCGTACAAAGAACTGCCCGCAGCGAGCGAACGCGACGATCTCGCGAAGATCGCAGGACGTAGTAACGAGCCGTTGTTAGCGTACGGCACCGATGAAGAATTGTTCGGCGATCTCGACGGTATGGACCCGATGGTCAACCAGCGCGACGTCGGTGGCGACCCGCTCGATTTCGCGCAGCGCCGCATCCAGCTGACGCGAGAACTCTTTGATCGTTTGCAAACGCGAACCCTCGCCAGCGGCGAAAGCTTCGACGTGCTCACGCGCAACTTCGGCAGCGGCATGCGCCAGCTCTCGGTTGCCTACGAAATGGCCGCAAAATACGTCGGCGGTGTTGTGTATCTGCGTGATCAGGCAGGCAGCAATCGTGCGCCGTTGACACCGGTCGCAGCCGACAAACAGCGCGCCGCGTTGAAGCTGATTTCGAGCAGTCTGTTCGCCGCGAATGGCTTCAATCTGAAGCCTGAGTTCGTGAGCCGTCTGACCGACAGCACGCTGGATCGTGGTTACACGCCGCCGATTGATCGCTCGCTCGACGTGACGCTGCTCGCCATGCAAACAGCAACGCTGGATCGCCTGATGTCGCTGCGTGTCGCCGAGCGCATTCAAAACGCACGCACCAAGCTCGCCGCGCCGGATAGCGCCCTCACGCTCGACGAGGTCTACGCAACGATTACCCAATCGATTTGGGGTGAAGGCGCAACCGTCGTTGAGGCCACGCCCGCGCGCCGCGCGCTGCAACGCGAACACGCCCGCCGCCTCGCTGCCGCCGTCACCAAACCCGGCATTGGCACCGCCGCGGGCGACGCCCGCGCACTGCACCGCCTAACTGCGAAGATGTTGCTCGCCCGCGCGCAATCGGCAAAAAGCAACATGCGTCTGTCAGCACAAACGCGAGCGCATCTCGATGAGGTGGCAGACACGCTGGATGCCGCGCTCAAGGCGCAGGCTGCGCGGGTCGTTGGCTAACCGCAAATAAAAAAGCGACGGCACACAGTGCCGTCGCAGCGGGGGATCAGTGGTGTTCGCGACCCGGATGCAGGCATCCGGTCTAGCGCTGTGTAGTGCGCGCGAAAGTTGACTAGTGCGCCGTGCGTATGACCGTAGGCGACGGGTCGAGCCAGTCGGCTGCTTTGCGCAAACCGCGCACCATTGGGCAGACGATGGACACGTAGACGGCGTGTGAGAACGATTGCTGCTGCTCGTCCCAGGTCATCGCTTCGGCGTGTTGACCGATGCGGACTACGCCTGAATCGCCTAATGATTCAATGACGACCTGGCCGTGAGCGCACGGGATCGTGATGTGGTCGCCGCTTTGTACGAAAAAGTCTTGCGAGCTTCCGGATACGGTGACCCACAGTGCGCCGGATAATGCCTCGACCGATTTCACTTGGGCTGCCTGCAATGCCAGCGCTCGGTTTTTACCGAGGGTCCAGTCTTGGGTGGCAAAGGGAAATTGGATACTGTTCATGGCTGTGCTCCTTGCGGGCTAAAAAGAAACGAAATGTGTTCCTTGGGTGCTATTTAAGAAAGATAATTCCCTTCTGTCGAACGAATTGATTGCAGTCGAGACTGCATAAAACGCATGCAAACCCCTCACATCACCCCAAGAACCCGCCCGCTGACACTGGCCGGAATACGCGGCTTTGAAGCAGCCGCGCGGTGTCTGAGCCTGACGCAGGCGGCGAGCGAGCTCTCGCTCACGCAGTCTGCGGTGAGCCGCCAGGTGCAGGGGCTGGAGGAGGAATTAGGTGTTTCGCTCTTCGTTCGCAAGGCGCGCGAGATTGCGTTAACGCCGGCGGGACGCGAATTTCTGCCATTAGTGCAGCGCGTGCTGGCTGATCTCGACAACGGTGTGGATCGGCTGCGCCGTGATGTGAACTCACCGCGCGTGTCGGTCACCACGTTCGCGTCGTTTGCCTCGCTGTGGCTCATCCCGCGCTTGCAGGGGTTCCGCGCGTTGCGACCCAATGCCGACCTTGATATCGGGGCAACGGATCGTGTGTTTGATCTCGATGTTGAGGACGTTGATGTGGCGGTGCGTTATCTACGCGCTGAGGCAGCGCCGCCGGATTCGACGTTGTTGATAGACGAGGTGTTGTTTCCGCTGGTGAGCCCGAGTTATTTGCGGGTGTCACCGAAGCTTAAATCGCTGAGCGATCTGTCGGCACACACCTTGATCGAAGGCGCCGCAGGCGGGCTAGCCGAGATGCGATCCACGTGGCCCGGCTTTTTTGAAACGCTGGGTCTGCCTGAGGTAAAGGGCCGTTCGCAGCTCAAATTTGACTTTATCATGCAGACTTTTTTGGCCGCGCAAAGCGGGCAGGGCGTGGCATTGGGGCGGACGTATGGCGCAGACGTATACATGTCGGGGGACCTGGTGCGGCCGATTGACATCGCGGTGGCGACCGGTGCCGGGTGTTATCTGGTGGTGTCGGAGCGGGCGCGGGCGCGATCCGAAGTGCGCGCGTTTGTTGATTGGTTACTGGCAGAAACGAAGAAGTTCAACACCGAACTGGACGCGTGGTTGAAGCGCAGCGGCGCAGCGCCCGCGAAGCGGCAGAGCCGCAGGTAATCGGTGATTCGCGGCACGGCGAAGCAGCCGCGATTGATCGCGCAATCGCCACTCGTGCGCAGCATTCCGCGCTTCGTCTCAGGCCGCCATGGCAGGCTAGCCACGGGCCGCCGCTTGCCTCTACACTCCTTGCCTACGGCTACTATTTCTTTCAGCTTTTCTGGAGATGCCTGTATTCATTGGGTCTGCTGGTCTAAAAAGCCAATAGTCGACTATTGGCATAAATCGGCTTTTAGCCCAGATCGAATGAGCCATACAGAGAAAAGCTGATTGCTGATTTTCCCCATAGGATTTCCATGAATTTTCGTCTTCGTGTCATGCCGTCGGCGTTGATGGCTGCGGGTGTTTTGTCACTCGCATCGTGCGCCACCGTCGCGCCTACCGCGCCTGCGTCGCCTACTGCGGCAACCACCGCCGCGACAGCAGTTGCTACCGCCGCAAGCGACGCAGCCGCTCAGGTCACTGACCCCAAAGCGGCAGTGGGCGCGCAAGCCGTCGCCGCTGCGGCCAAAGCCAGCGTGGGCACCGCTGCCGCAGCAGCCGCGCCCGGCACGCCGCCACCGCCCAAGCCGTTCGCCGATGTGATCAAGGACGCGAAGGAAGAGCCGGGTTTTTTCACCACCTGGCGCAAGGACGACAAGGTGTGGATCGAGATTCCCGAGGCGATGTGGGAGCGGCCGTTTTTCTTCTCGGTGAACGTGACCAACTCCATCGGCGACGCTGGTCTGTTCGGCAATCAGATGGGCGGTTTTCTGGCGGCGGGTCGCGGGCAGTATTTCGCCAGCTTCAAAAAATTCGGCCCGCAGGGCGTGCAGCTGATCGCGCGCAATGTGGCGTATACGGCGGCCAAGGATGCACCGATTCGCCATGCGGTTGAACGCTCGTTCTCCGACAGCCTGATCGCCAGCGCGGTGCTCGCCAGCGCGCCGCATCCCGAGCGAAAGAGCGTGCTCGTGGAGGCCAACGCGCTCTTCATAAATGACTTTCCCATGGCTGCACAGCAACTGGAGCAAACGTTCCGCCAGCC
>JANXNO010000096.1 GCA_025354075.1 Burkholderiales bacterium
GCGAAACACGCAATTCTCGAATGCCTTGGCGAGACGTTGTGGCAATCACAACGCACTGGGCAGGCGCTGGACGGTGCGCTGTATTTACAGTTATTACGGCAGCGCCTACCCAGGATCTAGCGACCTTGCGCGGAAGTGCGGGCAAGGCTTTGTCCGACGACCGACCGAGCGCTTTCCCTGGCAACGCCGCGCGGGAGCTGTCGTAATCTCAGCCGATTCCTTGCCCGCCCGAGTGCCCGAGTAACTGACAGCGCTGGCGCCCTGCACCCCATGTGTCAAAGAATGGAGATCTAACGTGATATCTAAAGCTTCAACACCCGTTCCGAGCGCGGCACCCACAGCGCCACGCGAGTCGAAAACGGCAGTTCGCATCAATCAGCTGCCGGTCGATAAAATGCCGCATGAACGTGACGAATCGTCCAGCGAACACGTCTCGCCGCCACGAAAGATCATGAAACAAGCTGCGGCGGACGTCGCGAGCGGGTTGAAAGATACAGATCGTGGGACGGAGGCCGGCAAAGCGTACGCAAAGCAAAAGATCTGATTACTCCTCCCTAAGCACGACCGATGCTGGCTATGGCTCTCGGGAAGTGCGGCAGACAGCTTTAAGTGGCAAGCGCCCGTTTATGTAGGGCTGACAGTTAATTCGAAACAATGTCGACCTGAACGAAAAAAGCCACATAAGCCCCATAAAATCAAGCTTTTGCGACATAAGCTGTTGCCCGACCGGCAGGCTGCGTAGCCCGCATGGCGGGCCAAAGTCAAAACAGTTTCATCTTGCAGCGATTCAACCAAAACGACGTGACTGCCGCGGCATCGGTCCGCACGGCGCCACTTCCAATCGCGTTGGCAGTGAGTGCCGTTCCTTTGAGGCCGAGCATCGCACGCGCAAGCAACACACCGTCCGTGGTGGCCATTACTTTGCCGTCACCGTCGATATCCATGCTGCACGCAAACCCGGCGCTGGTGTCATTCTGCAGGCGGCCAATATCAATGGTGCCCCCGAGGCTAAAGTAGTTGGCGCGCCCGCTTAGCAGCACGCGTCCGGCGTCGTCGAGCAAAATGTTTTCGTACGATGACTGGTACGTGGCATTTGTAGTGCCGCCCCAAACCACCCGGGTGCTGCCGTCGCTGTGGCGTACCGTGACTCTTGGAAAAAACGGTCCTGCCCCACCGCTCGGCCCGTTTGTAACGGCGGTTTGGTAAATCTCTTGCTGTGGCGACAACGCAAACGTGAGTGTGGCGGCATGAATCGATGCGACGTAGGTGCCCACTAACGCGCCCGGTTGGCCGCCCGTTGGGTTGAATGTTGTGTCGAATGTCGCGGGTGCGGTCGCGCTGTATTTAATGCGGACCAATATTTCTGCTTCGCGATTGTTGAGGTCAGCAAGGTTTTGGCTGTATCCGCCGATCAGCAAAGTGCCGTCGTTGCCAAGCATCACCTGCGTTGGATAGTCATCATAGTCGCTCACGTAGAACTTGCCGCGCCCCGTCGCCTGCGTGCCATTGGGGTTGACGCTGCCGTAGCAAACGTAGCTGTAGACCGTCGAGCTCGGCGCGTTTTTGCAAGGACCGACGTAAAACAGACGGCCATCGGCGAGAAACTCAAGATCGGCGACACTTTCCGCACGCTCTGTGCCGAGTTGCGGAACCAAAAGATAGTGTGAGGAGGTACCGGTAAACGCAAGATCCGGCGTAAAGTCAGCATTCAACGCAAGAATGCACATGTCCATGTTGGCCGCCGCTGGGCCGCGCGGGCAGCCTGAAGCCATGCGAATTTTTCCGTCGGCTGCGACGCGAAGTCGACCGTTTTTGACGTCGCCAAAAGAGAACGACGTGCCGAATCCACCGGACGCTCCGTATGAGATGTCGAACACGCCGTTTTGCGTGAACCGCGCAACGCAGAACGTCTTGTTAGCCGCGCCTGCGGGCTTGCATTCGCCGCCCACCACCAGTGCCTGATTACGTGGATCAATCGCCAAACCCGTGACGTTGGTGAGATTGAGTTGCGCGGTGGGCCCGGACGCGAGACCGCCTGTGCCGAATGAGGCATCCTGCGAACCGTCGGCGTTGAAGCGTGTCAGGCAGAACGTCGTGTTGCCGCCCGTCGTGCATTCACCCGCGATGACCAGTTTTTGATCTGCGGTGAGCACCGAACGCGTCGTCGACACCCGACTTCCAGCGAACGTACCCATGAGAATGGACGCTTTGCCATCAGTGGAGTAGGTCAGGTCGTAGTCGCCGGGCAGGGCGTGGGCCGTGCTGGTAAACAACGCGCCGGCGAGTACGAAAAGGCCCGCGAGTGAAAGGTTGTGGCGCAGCGCGGCTGGGATCAAATACGTTACAAACATGCAATGGCTCTCAATGGGTAGTAAGGTGTCATGGTCGTTGCTTACAGACGTAATGACTCTTACGCGACCGACATGAGGCCAGTTTTGTCGATAAAAACAGGCTGCTGTTTAGCCCCGCTCAGGCTGGCGTCAGAGCGCCAGATACTGATCACGCAACGCTGGATCTGCCTCAAGCTCCGCAAAGCGGCCGCTGAATTTGACGCTGCCGCGATCTATCACCACGGCGCGGTCTGCGATGGCGCGTGCGAAGCGCAAATTTTGCTCGGACAGAATCACGCACAGCCCTTCGCGCTTCAACGCGTGCACACTTTTGGCAATGTGCGCAACGACAATCGGGGCCAAACCTTCGGAAGGCTCATCGAGCAAAATCGCCTTGGGATTGCCCATCAACGTACGCGCGATGGTGAGCATTTGCTGCTCGCCACCGGACATGTGCCCGCCTGGCCGATCCAACATTTCTGCGAGTTTCGGGAAGAGTTCGCACACGCGCTCAATCGTCCAGCGCGGTGCATCGTTGACGTTCGCACGCGACGGCTGGCGACCCACTTCAAGATTTTCTGCGACGGTCAAGTCGGTGAAAATTCGACGGTCTTCGGGCACGTAGCCCAAGCCGCGTCGTGCAATGTCGTGCGCCGTGAGGCCAGCGATCAGCGCGCCATCAAAGCGCACTTCGCCCGTCACGTCCGGCAGCAAGCCCATGATCGCCTTCATCGTGGTTGATTTGCCCGCGCCGTTGCGACCGACCAGCACCAACACCTCGCCCGCCTCTGCGGTGAAACTCACATCAAACAGCAATTGCGCGCGACCATGATGCACGCACAGATTTCGCACTTCAAGCATTCGTCGCGCCCTCGATCACTGTGGCGCCGCCTAAATACACGGCGCGCACTTCTTCATTGGCGCGCACTTCATCAGGCGAGCCGTGGGCAATGATTCGACCGCGATTCATCACGATGACGCGATCCGCAAAGCCGAACACTACATCCATGTCGTGCTCGGTAAACAACAGCGCAACATTGCGATCACGACAGGTTTTAACCGCGAGTTGCATCAGCAACTCGCGCTCGGCCGGTGCCATCCCGGCTGTGGGTTCATCCATCAGCAACAGGCGGGGATTGTTGGCCAGGGCCATCGCCAGTTCGAGCCGTTTCAGGTCGCCGTACGCAAGCTCGGAGGCGGCGCGTCGCTCCTGCTCCGCCAACCCGATATCGGTCAGCAAACCCCAAGCGGCGCGCAGGCATTCACGCGGCGCCAGCGCGAGGGTTGAACACGCTTGACTCGCGTGACTCATCAGCGCCATCTGCACGTTTTCACGCACTGTCATTGACGCAAAGGTGGTGGTAATCTGAAACGTGCGCGCGACCCCGAGGCGAAACAATTGCTCCGGTGCTTTAGCCGTGATGTCCATGCCGTTCAGGCTGACCTGGCCAGCGTCGGGTTTGATCTGTCCGTTGATCAGGTTGAAGGTGGTGGTTTTTCCTGCACCATTCGGGCCGATCAGCGCGACAGTCTCGCCCGCCGCCACCGAAAAGTCGACGCCCTTGACGGCTGCAACCCCGCCGAACGATTTTTTGAGGCCGGATACGTCAAGCGCAGTTTTCATCGCGTTCTCCGTCGCGCGGTGATCGCTGCAAACCATGGCCCAATCGTGCCAACAATGCCCCGCGGGAACAGCAGCACCAGCAGCAAAATGATCGCCCCGAGTGCCGCCCGCCAATACTCTGTTGAGCGCGCCAGTGTGTCCTGCAGCCAGGTGAACGCAGCCGCGCCGACGATTGGCCCGAGCAGCGTGTTGACGCCACCGAGCAGCACCATGACCAATGCATCCACCGAGCGCGGAATCGACAGCACTTCGGGTGAAATACTGCCCTTGGAAAATGCATAAACGACGCCCGCAACGCCGGCCAATGCGCCCGCAATCGTGAACGCGGCCCACTGCAATTTCGCAGGCGACAAACCAATCGCGCGGGCCTTTACCGGCGAGTCACGCGACGCTCGCAGGCTGTAGCCAAACGCCGTGTGAACCAGCCAAGCACAGAGCAGCAAACCCGTGCCGCATACGGCGAGCGCGAACCAGTAAAAATCCTCGCGAGCTGAAAGGAACGAAGGCGGCCAGATGCCAACGAGGCCGTTGCTGCCACCGGTCACTGCGTCCCACTGAAAGATAATCGACCAGGTGATCTGGGCAAACGCGAGCGTGAGCATCGCCATGTAGGTGCCGCTCAAGCGCACGCTGAACCAGCCGAACAGCAACGCGCCCGCGCCCGCCAATGCGATGCCGCTGCCCATTGCCAAAAAAATTCCGCAGCCCGTTTTGATTGCCAGCGCCGCGCCATAGGCACCCAATCCGAAGTACGCCGCATGACCAAACGAGCCCATGCCGCCAGGCCCGATGATGAGCCCAAGGCTCGCTGCAAACAGTGCGAACACCATCATGTCAATAGCCAGCACCAGCGTGTATTCACTCCCTACTAGCGCAGGCAAAAACAGCATCACCAATGCGCCCACAGCGGCTGCAAGCAAGGCTGTGCGCGATGGCAATTGCACCAGCGTTTGGGCGACGCTTGCCGAGCGCGAATGCGTGATCGGTTTGCCAAACAGGCCATTCGGTTTGAACACCAGCACCAGCGCCATCACGATGAATTCGGCGACCAGCGTGAACTTGCTGAATTCGAAATCAACGCCGAACAACGTCGTGGCGCCCAGACCAATGCAGTACGCCTTGGCCAGAGAAATGATGATCGCTGCCACAAACGCGCCGGGCAAACTGCCAAGCCCGCCGACCACAACCACCACGAAAACGTCCGCGATGATCGTCAAATCCATAGCCAGATTGGCCGGCTCGCGCGGCAACTGCAACGCGCCGCCGATGCCCGCCAAAAAACTGCCAAGTGCGAACACGGCCGTGAACAACAGTTTCTGGTTCACACCCAGCGCATCGGTCATTTCGCGATCGTGCGTTGCAGCGCGCAACAGCAATCCGAATCGCGTTTTTTTTAACAGCGTGGTCAGCGCAAACAGCATGGCAACCCCGAGCGCAATCAACAGCAAATCGTAAGTAGGAAACGCCTTGCCAAAAATATCGACGGCTCCACGAAACCCCGGTGCACGCGGCCCCAGCAAATCCTCCGGCCCCCAGATCGCCAGCGCCGCATCCTTGATGATCAGCACCAGGCCAAACGTCGCAATCAGTTGCAGCAACTCTGGCGCGTCGTAGATGCGGCGCAGGATCAAAAATTCAGCGATGACACCAATGGTGGCGACCACCAGTCCGGCCGCCAGCACGCCGCCCCAGAAACCCGTTGCGCCGCCGACGGTACTGGCTACGCTGTACGCCACGTACACGCCCAGCATGTAGAACGAGCCATGCGCAAAATTGACGATTCGCGTGACGCCGAAAATGAGAGACAGGCCAACGGCGACCAGGAACAGCGATGAAGCGGAGGCGAGACCGTTGAGGGTCTGGACGACTAACGAGGCAAGCATGGCCGTAACGATAGCGGGTTCTCTGCGTGCGCCACCGTCCGCATCTCCGCCAGAGCAGCGCTGGCGTTGCGGTGGGTCCGTGGCGCAACGCATCGGTCATTCTGAAACACCCTACTCAAGGCTGAATTTCACGAACTCAAGCCGCCCGCAACGCGATCAACTTTTAGCGCGATGCCACATTCAATAGGGGTATAACAGCTAATAACGTTATAAGTCGACTATTGGCATAAATAGCAGATATGCCCCTATTAAATAAGGCTTTCGTACAAAAGTTGCCAGTCAACATCAAGGGATTGCAGCGCACCTGAGCCAGCGCTGCGTGTCAGCGCGGCGTCGGGCGATTTGTCGCAACCGACAGCAGGCGGGCATTGCAGCCGTTTGTGCAAACGCGGGCTCGCTGCTTCGTAAAATCAATGCAATGTCCACCCCGTCGTTTGTTCACCTCCGCCTGCATTCCGAGTTCTCGATTGTGGATTCGACGTTGCGCATAGGCGACACCGTGGCGTTGGCGGCGAAGGACGGTCAGGCGGCGCTGGCCATCACCGACCTCAACAATCTGTTTGGCTTCGTCAAGTTCTACAAAGCTGCGCGCAGCAAAGGTATCAAGCCGCTGTGCGGTGTTGACGCGTGGATTGAAGCGATTGACCCGTCACAGGAGCCGTCGCGGGTTATTTTTCTCGCGGAATCGCGGGCCGGCTATCTCAAATTATGTGACTGGTTGACGCGGGCGTTTCGTGACAATCAGGTGCGCGGTCGCGCCATGATCAAGCGTGAGTGGGTCGCCAGCCCCGCGTTAACCGAGGGCGTTTTTTGTCTGTCCGGCGGCTGGTATGGCGACACCGGCATTGCAATTCGGAATGGTCAGGACGCCACTGCTGAACGTGCGGCGAACTTCTGGTCCGCTGCGTTTCCTGGGCGCTTTGCGATGGAGATTCATCGCGCAGGCTTTGAGAACGAACATCAGTTTGTGACCCAAAGCGTGCTGCTGGCAGCGAAGGTTCGTGTCCCCGTGGTGGCGACGCATCCGATGCAGTTTGCGACCGCCGACGATTACAAGGCGCATGAAGCACGGGTGTGCATCGCTGAGGGTTACACGCTGGGCGACACGCGGCGGGCAAAGGTATTTACCGAGAAGCAGCGTTTTGTCACGCAGGCGGAGATGGTGGAGAAATTCGCCGAATACCCGCAGGCCATTGCCAACACGCTGCTGGTGGCGATGCGTTGCAATTTTGAGATGACGCTGGGCAAAAACTATCTTCCGGACTTTCCGCTGCCAGAGAGTGTGACCATTGAGTCGCACATGCATTCTGAGGTGATGACCGGGCTGGAAAAACGGCTGCTGGTGCTTTATCCCAACGCGGAGCAGCGCGACGCCGAGCGCGCGCGCTACGTGGCGCGGTGTGAGTTCGAAATCGGTGTGATCCTCAAGATGGGGTTCCCCGGCTACTTTTTGATCGTGGCCGATTTCATCGGATGGGCCAAAAACAATGGCGTACCCGTGGGGCCCGGACGCGGCTCCGGTGCCGGTTCGCTGGTGGCGTACTCGCTGGGCATCACCGACCTTGATCCGCTCAAATACAACCTGCTGTTCGAACGATTTCTGAACCCGGAGCGGGTGTCCATGCCCGACTTCGATATTGATTTTTGTCAGGACGGACGTGATCGCGTGATCGATTACGTGCGCGCCAAGTATGGCTCCGAGAGCGTCGGACAGATCGCTACATTCGGCACCATGGCGGCAAAGGCGGCGGTGCGCGATTGCGGTCGCGTGCTCGACATGCCTTATGGTTTTGTCGATGGCGTGGCCAAGCTCATTCCGTTCGCGCCGGGTAAATGGATCACGCTGACCAAGCCCGAAGGCAAGCCGGACGCGAACACCATTGTGGCGCGTGAGGCCGAGCCGTTGCTGGTGGAGCGCGAAAAAAATGAAGAGGACGTAGCCGCGCTGCTGGAGCTCGCCGAACAGGTTGAAGGCCTGCCGCGCAACGTCGGCATGCATGCCGGCGGCGTGCTCATCGCGCCGGGCAAACTCACTGATTTTTGTCCGCTGTATTCGCAGGAAGATGGCTCGCCGATGGTGAGCCAGTTCGACAAGGACGACGTGGAGGCCGTTGGGCTGGTGAAGTTCGACTTTCTGGGCCTGACCACGCTGACCATCCTCGACTGGACGGTGCGTTTTTGCAAGCGACTTGATCCAGCGTTCGAGATCGATTTGCAGACGCTGCCGCTGGACGATGCGTCGGTGTATCAGATATTCCGTGAAGCGAACACCGTCGCCATCTTCCAGTTTGAATCGTCGGGCATGAAGGATCTGCTGACCAAATCAAAGCCGCAGCGCCTGGAAGATTTGACCGCGCTGAATGCTCTGTATCGACCCGGCCCGATGGATCTGATTCCGGACTACATCGCGCGCAGAAACGGCACGCAAACCGCCGAGTATTACGATGATCGCCTGAAGCCGATGCTGGAGGAAACCTTCGGCATCATGGTGTATCAGGAACAGGTGATGCAGGCCGCTCAAATCATTGGCGGGTACTCGCTCGGTGGCGCGGATTTGCTGCGTCGCGCAATGGGCAAAAAGAAGCCGGAAGAGATGGCGGCGCACCGCGTCATCTTCAACAAAGGTGCCATAGCCAACGGCCTGTCTGAGCAGCAATCGAAAGTGCTGTTCGACGACATGGAAAAGTTCGCGGGCTACGGCTTCAACAAG
>JANXNO010000125.1 GCA_025354075.1 Burkholderiales bacterium
GCGAAAATGGCACCTACGAGCACGTAGGCAATCAAAAAATCCACATTTTTAAATTTTGCAAGTGCGTCAAGCAGGTCTTGCGTGGTGGGTAATCCACCCCGATAAAACAGTGCGAATACCACCAGCGACGCACGGCCCCACAAGAGCTCAAGCACCAGCAACAACGCGGCGAAAATTCCGATGTTGCCGAGCACCGGGCGAAAGGCCAACACGGCTGAAAGAAACTCAGGGCGCTCGCCGCGTTCAATCGCTTGCGATAGTCGGTACACCGCCGTACAGAGAAATGGCCCCAGCAGCAAAAAACCGGAAATGAGTGCCATCGAATAGGCTGGCGCTTCGCGAAAGATCAGCAGTTGCAGCCATCCCATCGCGACAAAGCACAGTCCGAACCACGACGACAGCGGCCAACAGGCGCGGTAGTCGCTCCAGCCGCGTTGCAACCAGATGCCGATGCGCCGCTTCGGCAATGCGGTGCGAATGGGCACCAGCAAAGAATTTGCGTCCGTTGAGGGCACTGGTGCGTTATCTTCCATCAGCGAGGCGAGGTGCGTTCGCACGTTGACGTGGCGCGCAAAATAGCCGCCGGCCCGACACGCGGCGAAATGAACTGGGTCGGCAAACATTTAAACAATCTCATTTTCCTGACTGTCGTTGACTGCATGCAATCGATTGAATTTCACCACGCTCGGCTTGGTGGTGACACACTGCGCACCGTTCATCACCTCGGCTGCGCCAAATCTAACCGCGCGGCGCGCTTGCGCAATGATCCAGATCAAGCATCGACAATCTGCATCAGCAGCAGACCTCTTCAGGCTTACGATGTAGGCACCACGTGCACCACGGCGCGCCCGAGGTTTCCGTAGATTTTTCCTTTGCGCACGATCGGCCACCATTCATACAGAAAAATTTGCAGTGGTCGCCACATTGCAACCCAGCCGCCGATCAGCAGACTCTCCTTGACGAGCCGTAAAAACGTGTGGGTCGCGTAACCGGTCAGCAGATCGGCGCCGAGCAGGCAGAGGGTCAAAAATCCGAGGCCGATGAGCAGGCTCGCGCGTCCCTCAAGCAGCAACAGCCGCAGCTTGCGTTTTGACAGCACCGCCTTGTATTCGAAGTAGTTGTGGATCGCCTCAACCACTAATTGCGTGGGATCGTCGGGCGGCATCTGTTCAATATGCACGACGATGCGAAAGTGGCTCCCCTGAGGGAACTCAAGTGCCCAGCTTTCCAGATATTTTTCTGCATCGGCATCAAGCGCGCGGCGATGAAACGGCGTCGGATCCATCGAGTTAAAGAGCTCGGCAAGGGTGACGATGCGCAGTTCGATCTGATGGATCGGAGGATGGCTTCTCATCCTGGCAGCGCGTTATTTAGGACTTACTGCCAGCGACTAATCAGCCGTATCTGCGGATACGTGATTCACAATCGTGACCGGTATTTTCGACGCGCGCAGCACGCCCTGTGAC
>JANXNO010000170.1 GCA_025354075.1 Burkholderiales bacterium
ATGATCACACCGCCGTTTGGTGTGAATTTATTTGCGGCCTGTACGGTGGCAAAAATCTCACTGGATCGCATTGTGACGCAGCTTATTCCGTTTGTTGGCGTGGTGCTCACCTGCCTGATGATCATCACCTACGTACCAGGAATTTCGCTATTTTTGCGTGACTTAGTTTACGCGAAATAGTAATCAGCTTTATTAAAAAATGGCGTTTTCATTGGGCATAGCGCTTATAAATCGCTAAAGTCGACTAAGTGCTTTTTATAGGTTTACACCCATATTAAATGCGGGGTTTGCTAAAAAGCTATTGATCGTCAAACGCGGTTTGGCCACTCGCGGGCGAGCAAGGAATAGGCAAACGTGTCACGGACGCTGCCGTGGTGGTCGCGGCAATCGCCACGCAGATGGGCCTCACGCGTAAAGCCAACACGTTCGAACAAGCGCCAGCTGCGATCATTCAGTACGTCCACCGTGCCCCACACACGGTTGGCCCCAATGTGCTCGAAGGCAAGCTTGCAACACAGGCGTACTGCCTCCGCCGCAACGCCCTGCCCGCGCGCACTTTTGCGCAGGAACCAGCCGATTTCAAGCGACGGAACTTTCCAGTCAACGCCATGAAAACCAGTGCCGCCGTAGAGCGTTTTTTCGTCTTTTGAGAAGATGCCGAGAATCAACGATTCGCGTGTGATCCACTTGCCTGCGTTGTTACGAACGGCGGCTTCAGAGTCTTCAACCGATTTGTGTTGATCGACCCAGCCGAGCCATTGCGACAGCTCTTGCCGATCCTCGTCCACCGCATCGAAAAACGCAACACCGTCGCCTGCACGGTAAACGCGCAGCACCAGCATGTCGGTCTCGAAACGCTCGGGCAATTCAAGCAAACGCGGATGTTCTATCGCAGGCATTTACGCCTCTCCCACGGCCAATTCCGCACCTGCTTTGAGCGAGGCTTCAATGAATGGATCAAGGTCGCCATCGAGTACCGCCTGCGTGTTGCCCGTTTCATGGCCGGTGCGCAGATCCTTGATACGCGACTGATCCAGCACATAGCTGCGGATCTGGTGGCCCCAGCCGATATCGCTTTTGGTGTCCTCCAGCTTTTGCTGCGCGGCCTGCCGAATGCGCAGCTCATGTTCGTAGAGGCGAGACCGCAGGCGCTTCCAGGCGACGTCGCGGTTGCTGTGCTGGCTGCGACCGTCCTGACACTGCACCACGATACCGGTGGGAATGTGGGTCAGGCGCACCGCCGAATCGGTCTTGTTGATGTGCTGACCGCCGGCACCGCTGGCGCGGAAGGTGTCGGTGCGCACGTCGGACGGATTGATGTCGATTTCGATGGAATCGTCGACTTCAGGATAGACAAATACAGAAGCAAATGAGGTGTGGCGACGCGCGTTGCTATCGAACGGGCTCTTGCGCACCAAGCGATGAATACCGGTTTCGGTGCGCAAATACCCGTACGCAAAATCGCCGGTAAGCTTGATCGACGCGCTCTTGAGACCGGCGACGTCACCGTCCGATTCCTCAAGCACTTCCACCTTGAAGCCGCGACGCTCGCCATAGCGGCAGTACATGCGAAACAGCATTTGCGCCCAGTCCTGCGCCTCGGTGCCGCCTGAGCCCGAGTTGATGTCGAGGAAGCAATTGGACACGTCCTGTTCGCCTGAGAACATGCGCTTGAACTCAAGCTCGGCCAGAATTGAGGTGATTTTTGCGACGTCGCTCTTGAGGCTGATCAAGGTTGCCTCGTCGCCCTCCATCTCGGCAAGCTCAAGCAATTCAGCCGCGCCGTGGCTGTCCGCCGTGAGCGTGTCAATGTGCGAGATAACGTCGTCGATGAGACGTTTTTCTTTGCCCAGTTCGCGCGCACGATTGGCGTCGTCCCAGACTTTAGGGCTCTCTAACTCAGCGTTGACTTCAAGCAGGCGCTGCGACTTTTTGTCGTATTCAAAGTAACCCCCGAAGTTCATGAACCTTGCTGTTGGCCAAGGCAATGGCGGGTTTAAGTTCGCTGAGCAGGTCGTCGACGGTCATAAATTACTTCTTGATGGCAAGGACAATTACTGATTTTATCGCCACGGTCAAGTAGAAAAGCAGACAAGAAAAAAGCCGGGCGAACCCAGCTTGTTTTCCTGTTTCAGGCGAAACGCCGTCAAACGCTATTGCCCTCGACCGCTGCTACCGGGCAATGCTCGACGGACAAAGAACAGCAAGCCCATCGCAAGCATCCACCAGGGTGTCATCGGAATCGGCGCGGGCTCTGGCAATGCCGCAACCGCCGTGAACGGCACCCTGGCAGTGCCACTGTTACCGGAAACAAAGCCGGCATTGTCCGTTGTGGTGAATGGAATGGTCACCGTCACGGCCCCGTCAACAGGATCAACTGCGATGTTGCCGATATTAGCGGCCGACACGATCACACCCGCGACCGGGAAGGCCGTTGTTCCATTACCCCCCGACGAGGTGTAGACGATTCCGCCAATCGTGATCGAGGTCGCATTTGCCGGGAAAGCAGTGATCGTGAAGCTGGTGATTGCCCCATCGGCGTCGCTGCTGCCGGACTGGAAGGTACTCGCCTGAACCGGGACGCTAACCGTACCGCCCGGATTGCTCTGGCTCACAGCGGTTGTGCCCCCGGCTATGGGGCGTTGCTCTATCCCAAAGTTGACGCCCGTTACAACGCTATTGATGATGACTTTGCCTTCAGCAGACGCTAGCAACAGCGCGCCATCACGATTTGGACGGGGAACGTTTCCGTTAACCAAAATACCTGTCACTCGACCGTCGGGGATGCCGTCACCCCCGAGCGTCACGCCTTCGCCTACGGTGACCCAGTTGGCAGGCAGATTATTGCTCGGGTTAACCGTTTGCCCCGGTGTCGCAGAAATCACAACGTTATACGTTCCGTCGGCGACCAGCGTAAAGGCGTACGTGCCATTTGGAGCTACCGTGACCGAAGCGACCACCGAACCTGTGCCCGCGTTAACGAGATACGCTGTCAGGCCGCCCGCGTTCGTGCCTGTACCGTCAATCGCAGCGTTAGTCAGCCCATTTCCGTCGTCAAACACGGTGCCGCTGATCGAGCTACCGTTGGCGATTGTGATCGACGCCACAGCTGTGTCACAGGCACCCGACGTCACAGTAGAGCAAATCCGATAAGTGATTGTGTAGGTGCCCGGATTGGCGCCAGCAGGAACGGTGAATACACCGGTCGTTGTATCGAACGTGGAACCCAGCGTAGGTGCCGCGACGATGGTAATCACGACGTTAGGTGTGGCGCCGGTACTCGCTGACGGTGTTATGCCAACGGCGTCGTTACCAAGCACGTTCAGCGTGCCTGCTGTTCCAAACGGCGTTGTTGCGCTGTCGTTCACTGCATCGATGATGTTGATCGACACGCTTGCGCCGTTATTAGCAAGGTTGCTGTCATTCAGCGCGCTGGTCGTCGCGTCAACTGCAATCTGAGTGGGCACTACGTTGCTGTCAACGGGGTTGGCGGGCATTGTGACTGTCAGCGGGCAGATGATCGCGTTATTTGGCGCGGTCGTCCCTACCGTGGTTGGCAACAGGACGTTAGCGCCATTAATTTGACACTGACCGACAACAACCGTCGCTCCTGGCAGCGTCACCGATGCCTGAGCTGCGCAGGTCGCCTGGCTGGCTGGCGTTGCTGTAGATGTGTTGGTGCAGGTCAACGTGCCTGTAAGTACGGCACCTGGGCCTGCTATCGCAGGCAAGCCCGAGATAGACACGCTCATGTCTGCCGCCGCACCCACCACGATGGTGGCCGTCGCCTGATCACACGCCGCTGGCGTGGTGGCCGGGTTGGCGCAGATCTGATACGTGACCGTGTAGGTGCCTGTTGGTGCATTGGCCGGAACACTGAAGTCGCCC
>JANXNO010000196.1 GCA_025354075.1 Burkholderiales bacterium
CGACACCGGCTAACGGGTGGCAATGCTCCAGTGATCGCAACATGAAAACCAACATTCGTCGGCTTAACACGCTCGACGTGTTGAAGCGAGTGATCGCGATGCCGCTGAGTAGCTGGAGCTTTAAGGGTGCCGAGGCATACACCCACATCGGCCCGATGGCGCAGGATTTTTCTAAGGCGTTTGCGTTGGGCGCAGACGACAAAACTATCTCGGCAATGGATTCATCCGGCGTCGCGCTGGCAGCGATTCAGGGGTTGCACAAACTGATCAAAGACAAAGACGCGAAGATCACTGCCCTGGAAAGAACCAACGCGGGCATGCAACGCGACGTCGCAATGATGAAGAGGCGTTTGGGCATGTAAATTGACCCATAACCTGCCTGGGTCTCATCGACTTGCAACCTTTCATCTTTTTCGTAAGACCGTTGTGAATACAGGGCTTTCGGCGTAAGATTTTGTTAAGTCGACTAACTCGATTTACAGCACCGAGCCCATGTGCAATGGCGAACTCAGCCAAAAGCTGCATGCGCCAAGGTGCTACCTCATCGCGGCTTTTGAAGTAGAACTTTTTTCCGTTTCGGCCGCCCGCAGCGCCTCGGCCCTGGCTTCGGCTTCAGCCAGTTCAACAGCCAAAGCAGCAAGCTGCACACCGCGTGTTTCGGGCGTCTCGACGGTAATACGGCCGAGCGCGCCGTTGCGGTAGTCGAGCAGTAATGTCACGGCTGCTTTTTCAAAATCAGCGCTGCCGCCTTTGATGCGAAAACCGCGTCGTTTAGCGATGGCTTCGATCACATCGGGGCCGTCCATGTCGGTCGGATCGACGCCGTAGCGCGCGGTCAAGGACTCTGGATAGCGCGCGAGCAAAATCTCCGCGAGGTAGGTCGCGACCTCCTCGTCGATGTACGATTTCACGCCGACCAAGTGATTCGCGGCGAGCAGCAAACCGTCAGTTTCAAGCGCAATTTTGGGCCACATCAAACCGGGCGTGTCGAACAGCCAGGTGCCATCCGGTAAGTCGTAGCGCTTGATGAGCTTGGTGATCGCCGGCTCGTCGCCGACGTTGGCGATGCGTTTCTGGCACAGCGCGTTGACCAGCGTCGATTTGCCAACGTTGGGCACGCCCATCATCATCACGCGAAGGCGCTTGAGCGGCCCATCACGATGCGGTGCGAGCTTTTGCGCTTCGGGCAACACCTTGTTCGATTCGCCTGCTTTTTTGCATGATAAACCGATGGCGTGAACGCCTTCCTGCGCGTTGAAATACGCTAGCCACTGCTCGGTGATTTTGGGGTCAGCGAGATCTACTTTGTTCAGGATTTTCAGCGCTGGCCGCTGCCGCGCTTCGCGCATCGCGTTGATTTTCGGGTTGACACTTGCGGCGGGACAACGCGCGTCAAGCACCTCAACGACCACGTCAATATCGGCCAGCGCCTCGGCCGCTTTTTTCTGCGCGGCCACCATGTGACCGGGGAACCAGTTGATTGCCATGAGGGCTATTTCACTTTCCGCCAGCCGTTTTTTAGCATCAGCTTTTGTTGGCAATGCCCAGTCAATATGGGCCAGTATAAATAAAACGCCACAAATCGACTTAAACCGATTTATGGCGTTATGCCCATATTGACTGGGCTTTTCAGCGAAAAGCTGAACGGTTCAACGCGCCTTGCGATGAACCCTAAATCAGCTCAGCCTGATCGCCCACGGCTGGATCTGCTTCAGGCAAATCCGGCTCATCAATGCGCTCGATACCTGAGAGTTTTTCGCCCTCGCCGAGGTTAATCAAGGTCACGCCCTGTGTCGAACGGCCCGATTCGCGGATCGATTTCACCGTGGTGCGAATCAACACGCCACCGGTCGTGATCAGCATGATTTCGTCCTGCTTGGTCACGAGCGTTGCGGCAACCACCTTGCCGTTACGCGCGCTTTGCTGGATGGCGATCATGCCTTTAGTGCCGCGTCCGTGGCGCGTGTATTCAACGATTGGCGTGCGTTTGCCGTAGCCATTTTCTGTCGCGCACAGCACTTGCTGCTCTTCGCCTTCAGCGACCAGCATCGCGATGATGCGCTGCTCTTTGTCGAGCATCATGCCACGCACGCCGCGTGCGTTACGGCCCATGCTGCGCACGTCGTTTTCATCGAAGCGCACGGCCTTGCCGCTGTCAGCAAACAGCATCACGTCGTGCTTGCCATCGGTCAGCGCAGCGCCGACCAGGTAATCGCCATCGTCGAGATCAACCGCGATGATGCCGGTCTTCTTCGGACGCGAGAAATCCTCCAACGAGGTCTTCTTCACGGTGCCCATGCTGGTGGCCATAAAGATGAACCTATCGGGGTCAAAGTTCTTGGTCGAGACAATCGCGGTGATCTTTTCTCGATCCTGCAACGGGAACAAGTTCACAATCGGCTTGCCACGCGAATTGCGGCTGCCTTCGGGCACTTCGTACACCTTGAGCCAGTACACGCGACCACGGCTGCTGAAGCACATGATGGTGTCGTGGGTGTTGGCGATGAAGAGTTTTTCTACGAAATCTTCTTCTTTGGTCGCGGTGGCTTGCTTGCCGCGTCCACCGCGTTTTTGTGCGCGATATTCCTCGACCGGCTGTGCCTTGAAATAACCACCGTGCGTGAGTGTCACCACCATGTCCTGCGGCTTGATGAGATCCTCGATGGAGGTCTCTTCGGCGTTCATCACGATCTCGGATTTGCGCTTGTCGCCAAACTTGACTTTGATGTCGGCGAGTTCAACGCCAATGATTTCCGTGACGCGCTCGGGGCGAGCCAGAATGTCGAGCAAATCCTGCACAGCGGCAATCACTTCTTTGTATTCGCTGATGACTTTGTCGGACTCCATCGCGGTAAGACGCTGCAAACGCATCTCAAGAATGGCCTTGGCCTGAATTTCGGTCAGGCGATAGGCCTGCTCTTTTTCCTGCCAGCAGAAGTCGAGGCCAACACCGTCCGGGCGCAGAAAATCAACGTTGGCGCGCGCCACCATTTCTTTTACGAGTTCGGACTTCCACAGTTTGGTGGTGAGCGCGGTTTGCGCTTCGTCTGGTGTGCTCGACGCCTTGATAAGCTCGATGATCGGATCGACGTTGGCGAGCGCAACAGCCAGGCCTTCAAGGATATGCGCACGGGCGCGGGCTTGACGCAACTCAAACTGGGTGCGACGGGTGACGACTTCGCGCC
>JANXNO010000210.1 GCA_025354075.1 Burkholderiales bacterium
GTTATAGGCGTTTTTGGACGTGCAAACTGGGTCAGCTTTTTGCTGAAACGCCCATTCAACATGGAATTAGTGCATGTTATTGCCATTTATCGACAATCACACTAATCAGCATCTTAGCGCTTATTGAATGGGGCTTTCACGAAAAAGCTATAACCTCAGAACAGCCAGATGCCAACAGTGTTGACTACAGCGCCCGCCCTGCGGGTTCGAGGCGTTCGTCGCTGTGAAACACGCGGCGATAGCTGACGTAATCGCTGATCATCCACACCGCCGTGAGCGGCACCGCGAGGATCATGCCGAACGTCAGCGCGATGCTTTGAAACAGGTACAGCACGGGCGCGGCCACTGCGAATGCGGCCAGCACCAGCAAAAAAATCGCCACGGCGTACGCAATCATCGCCAGCCAGTTACGAAGGCATGCACGACACGACACCGCTAAGGCCTGAAAAAACGTGGCGTCAGAAAAAACGATCAATGCGGGCGCGAACCACAGCGCGGCCGACAGCGGCAGCGTGAGCACCACGGTGATCAGCATGAACTTCAACTGTGTGGCTTCATCAAGTTTGATTTTTCCCTCGGCGGTCATCACTTGCTCAACCGTGATGCCAGCGGCGACCATGGCAATTGACGCTGCGATGATGATGCCAACCAGATACACGCCACCGAGCGGCAACAACGCCTTCAGGTTCGACCTGAAACCAGCAAACAAGTGACGCGCCTCGGGCAGCTCGCCGCGCTCATGATGCCACGTGGCCGCTAAAAAGCCGACCGATAGTACCGGCTTCAGAAACACCACCAGGAAGCCCCCGGAGATGACCGAGGCAACCTGCATGATGAGTAAAAACAGCGCCGCGATCGAGGTGTAGCGCAGCCACTGCGAGCGAAAAATCCGAATCGCTCCGAGCAGCCACTGGAAGCCCTCGGCCGCAGGCACCACAGAAAAAGCAATCGGTGTCATGCAGCCGCTCCAGAAAGCTCAGTGGGCCAGTGAGCCGCCTGACTGATGCGCAATTTCAGCACCCGTTCAAACGCCGCTGGATCATGAGGGATATTAATTTCAGCAGCCCGCGGCATATGTAAATCGTAGAGCCGTGACAACCAGAAGCGCAATGCGCCCGCACGCAGCAAAGCGGGCCACGCGATTTGTTCAGCGTCGGTCAGGGGACGTTCCGTCACATACGCGCTCAGCAATGCATGCAAGCGCGGCGCGTCGAATTCGCCCTCAGGTGTCACGCACCAATCGTTCGCGGTGATGGCGAGATCGTAAGCAAACTCGTCGGTCGCGGCAAAGCCAAAATCAATCAGCCCACTCAACCGATCCCCATCGAACAACACATTGTCGCGAAACAGATCGGCATGGATGGCACCATTCGGCAGCCGTGTCTGGCGACGTTCACGCTGAAACTTGAGTTCATTTTCAATCAACAGATTTTGCTCGGCGGTGACGAAAGGACGCACCGCACGCGACGTCGACAACGTCCACGCTGGGCCGCGCTTATTGCTGATTCGGGTGCGAAACGCGTGGCTTGCGTTGTGCAGTCGCCCGAGCTCCGCCCCGACCGCTGCGCAATGAAGGGTGCCCGGCTGCATGACCGGTCGCCCCGGGATGCGCTGCGTCAGGGCGGCAGGCCGACCGTTCAAAATGGAGAACAACCCGCCGGTGCGGTCAGCAATCGGACTAGGAACGGCAACGCCTGATTTGGCGAGATGCGCGGTGAAATTCAGATAGAACGGCAGGTCTTCTGCGGGCACCCGTTCGTACAACGTGAGCACGAATTCGCCGCCCGACGTGGTCAAAAAATAATTGGTGTTCTCGATGCCTTCCGAGATCGGCAACAGCGCTTGAACGCTGCCCACAGAAAAGCGCGTCAGCCACGCTGAAACTTCGCTCTCGGTCACTCGGGTGAAAACAGACATGCCTGCGCTTGTTAGGAAAAGTTCGTGAAATTTACGGGAAGATGCGTTCGCATTGGGCCGGTACATGGTTTCAACACCGCAGCCAAGCAGCGTGCGCCACGACTAGAAACGGAACAGCTCCCACAGCGACGGGCTGACGCGTTTGCCGCCGTTGTCAGCCTGTCGATCAGTGCGCCCCGCGCCCGGGTCGACCACGGTGTAGCCCTTGCCACCCCCGACGCTGATGCGCGCATTGGCAAGCCGTCCCTGCACCCACTCTTCTTCAAGAATGACGCTGGCGGAAGCTTTAACCGGTGCGGTCACCGACGTATTGCTCACATTTTTTTCCGAGTTCAACTCGGGCGCGCCGTCGGGTGCATCAATGCGCCCCGCGACCGCAGGCGGCGAAGACACGGCGGGCGCGACTACCGTCTGTGCGAACGCAGCGTTACCAGCAGCGCTCAACAAACAGACTGCGAACAATCTGGAGAAGGTGAAAAGACGTTTGGGTGAAGCACTCATAGTGACCTGATTGTACCGGGCCGTGAGCCTGTCCGGTGTAGGTCAAACGCGCACTAGCAAGGCACTGGCCTGGGCCGCAATACCCTCGCCGCGCCCCGTGAAACCGAGCTGTTCGGCGGTGGTTGCCTTCACGCTGATGCAATCCACCGCCACGTCGCAATCAGCGGCGATATTGCTGCGCATATGTACGATGTGCGGTGCCATTTTGGGGGCCTGCGCGATGATCGTTGCATCGATATTGCCGACCTGCCAACCAGATTCAAGCACTCGTTTGACGACGGTGCGTAACAACATGCGACTGTCCGCGCCGCTGTGCGCCGGGTCAGTGTCGGGAAAATGTTTGCCAATGTCGCCGAGCGCTGCGGCACCAAGCAACGCGTCGGCGATGGCGTGTAGCAAGACGTCAGCATCAGAATGCCCGAGCAACCCGCGCTCGTACGGAATCGTTACGCCGCCCATAATCAGCGCGCGTCCGACGACTAGTTGATGCACGTCGAAGCCTGTGCCAACGCGAAAGGGAACCATCATGGTTGCTCCGCCAGAGAGAAGTAATACGCCGCGAGTTCTGCGTCTTCCGGCAGCGTGATTTTGATGTTGCGCGCACTGCCGGCGACCAGTAGCGGCGACATGCCCAGCGCTTCAATCGCTTGCGCTTCATCGGTCACATCGGGCGACGAAGCCAGCGCATGCGCCAGCGTTTCGTAGCGAAACATTTGTGGTGTTTGCGCGCGCCAAATTCCCTCGCGCGGCACGGTCTCTGTGACTTCGCCATCGGCATTTGCACGCTTCAAGGTATCGGAGACGGGGGAAGCGAGCAGGCCACCCACCAGATGCGCTCCCGCCTGCGAAATCAGACGATTCAGGTCACCGGTGGATACGCACGGGCGCGCCGCGTCATGCACCAGCACCCACGCGTCGCGTCGAACCAGTTTTGAAATGCCGTTTAATGCGTTCTGCACGGTCTCCGCGCGCGTTGAGCCCGCGCTGCGCAGCAACGTCACGTTTGCGTGATTGGCAATGACCGCTTCAGCGTGCGCATCATCATGTTGAACGTTGACAAATATCCGCTCAATCGCCGCGCATTTTTGCAAAGCAATCAACGTATGTTCCAGCACAGTTTTTCCAGCGATCACACTGTACTGCTTTGGCGCAGCGGAGCGAAATCTCGCACCACTTCCGCCCGCCGGAACGATGGCAACGCAACTCAAACGAGTGACGCTGTCTGCGGTCAACTCACCACCTTGATCGTCGGAAACTTCGACGTGTGATCTTCGCTCTTTTGCGCTACGAAAATCGCCACTTTGCGCGCGATTTCGAGATAGATTTTTGCGACCATTCCATCCGGGTCGGCAATCACCGTGGGCCGCCCGCTATCGGCCTGCTCGCGTATCTTGCCGTCTAGCGGCAATCCACCAAGAAACGGCGTGTTGTAGTCGCGGCACATGGCCGCGGCGCCGCCTTCACCAAAAATCGCCTCAACATGCCCGCAGTTGGAGCACACATGCGTGCTCATGTTCTCGACGATGCCGACAATCGGAATGCCGACCTTGTCAAACATCTTGAGTCCTTTGCGCG
>JANXNO010000217.1 GCA_025354075.1 Burkholderiales bacterium
AATTCGCGACACACGGCGGATTGAGCGCGGCGCTATTCCGATTTGTATCGGCCTTCATGGGTCATCTCAAGGGTGGCGTCGCGATGGCGGCTATTGGTGCCTGCGCAGGCTTCGGTGCGATCTGCGGCTCATCATTGGCGACGGCTGCGACGATGGGACAGGTCACTTTGCCTGAGCTCAAACGCGCCAAATATTCCGGCGCGCTTTCCACCGGCGCACTGGCGGCGGGCGGCACGTTGGGCATCATGATTCCGCCGTCAGTGCCATTGGTGATCTACGCGATCCTGACCCAAGAATCGATTGGCAAACTGTTCATGGCCGCCGTGCTGCCGGGCATCATCGCGATGATTGGGTACATGATCGTGATCAAGATCGTGGTCACGATCAACCCCGCCGCTGGCCCGGCGGGTCCACGCGTGGCGTGGCCTGAGCGCATGAAGGCGTTATTGCAGGTGGCCCCGGTGCTCGGCGTGTTTGTCGTGGTCATCGTCGGTATTTACGGCGGCTGGGCGAACCCCACCGAAGCGGCGGCCATTGGCGCTGCGGCCTGCGGCATTCTCGCGATTGTGACCGGCGGCATGCGCATGCGCGGCGTGCTCGACAGCGCACTGGGCACGGCGCAGGCCACCGCGATGATCTTTCTGGTGCTGATGGGTGCCGACATGCTCAACACCGCACTGGCGCTGTCGCAGATGCCCACCGAGCTTGCAACCTGGGTGAAGGCGAGCGATTTTTCTCCGATGGTGGTGATGGTGGTGATCCTCGTGATCTACATCCTGCTCGGCTGCGTGATGGACAGTCTGGCCATGATCCTCCTAACTATTCCGATTTTCTATCCGGTGGTGATGGGCCTCGAATTTCACGGCATGACGGCGACCGACAAGAGCATCTGGTTCGGCATTCTCGCGCTGATGGTGGTCGAGATCGGGCTGGTACATCCGCCAGTCGGAATGAACGTCTACATCATCAATCGACTCGCGAAAGATGTGCCGCTGACCGAGACCTTCAAGGGTGTGATGCCTTTTCTCGCGTCCGACCTCCTTCGCATCATTCTGCTGCTCGCCTTCCCGGCGATTTCACTGGTGCTGGTGAGGACGTTTGGCGGTTGATCCGCAGCCAGATTCAATGCACAAGATTGAGTGAAAAAGCCAACAGCTTTTTCACCAACGCCTTGTTAAATAAGGGCTAAGCGACCCAAATCTCTTTTATCGACTATCGCCAATTATTGGCGAAAGCCCTTATAAAGTAAGGCTTTCGCCAAAAAGATGACTCGCCTGCAGCACGCCTGGCTCACGCCTTTGGTCGTAGATTCAACAACCGGTCCGCGTACGCCCGCCAGGGGGCGTCCTTGCCGATGCCTTCGAACGCGTTGTCGTGCGCGAGGTTGGCCATCCAGTCATGCTTTTCGGCAATCGCGGTGGCCATCGTCGGCGCGAAGCCGGCCTCTTCAACCGTGGTTGCCGCCTCACGCATTTCTTCGGCGCGGCGTTTGCCGTGTTGCACGACGCGGCTGAAAAAATAGGCGCCCTGCTTCTCCCAATCAATACCGGGAAAGGTCTCCTGCATCGTCTGCAGCATCGCGTCTTCGACGCCGTATTTGCGCGCCGTTGTGTAGCTCTCGATGACTAGCGCCTCCATGCCTTTGATCAGGATGCTGCGCGCCATTTTGGTAGCGGACGCAACACCGATTTTGTCGGACACGGGCGTGAGGTTGAGCCCCACCGGCCGCAATCGATCCGCGAGACGCGCAGCCTGTCGACCGCCCAGCAACATCGGCACAGCAATGCCGTACGGCGGCACCGAGGTCATCACACCGGCCTCGACGTAGTGCGCACCCGCGTTTTCAATCAAACGCGAGGCGGCGAGCTTGGTGCCGGGCGATGCGGAATTCATGTCGAGAAAAATCGTACCTGGTCGAATGAATCGCCCAACCTCCTGTGCGACGGCCAATGTATTTGACGCGGTGACCGCCGAGATGATGAGGTTCGCCTTGAGGCACAAATGGCGCGCCGATTCGCAGGCGATGACGCCGTGCGCCTGCGCATGCAAACGCTGCGCGCCGCCAAACATCGCGTCACCAAAAACGATATCCCACGCGCCCACCCAGTTCATGCCCTTCGCCTTGAATGCGTTGGAGAAAATCTTGCCGACTTCGCCGTAGCCGATCAGGCCGATATCGAGATTGGTCATCGCCGCCTCTCCTTTTTTCCGCGTTATTGCCTCTGAATTTTCGCGCGTTCGATCACGCCTGCCCATTTTTTTATGTCGCTGTCGAGCAGTTGCACGAGCTGCTCGGGGGTGCTGCCTTGCGCGACAAGTGTCAAATCTGCGAGGCGCAGTTTTACGTCCGGTAACGCGAGAATGCGCACCAGTTCGCGGTTGAGTTTTGCGACGATGTCCTTCGGCGTTTTCGCAGGAACAGCGAGCCCGTTCCATGAAGCCGCGCTGAAATTGGCAAGCGAGCCGCCCGCCTCGCGCGCAATCGGCACTTCTGGCAACAGCGCTGCGCGTTGATCGCCGAGTAACGCCACAGCGCGCAACGCCTTCGACGTGATGTGCGGCATCAGCGGGCCGAGAATTTCAACCATTGCGTCGATATTGCCGCCGCGCAATGCGGCGATCACCGGTGGCGTGCCATTGAACGGAACGACCTGCACGTCAATGCCAGCGACACTCTTGAATAATTCCGCTGCGAGATTTTGCGTGGTACCGACTTGTGGCGTGCCGATGTTCAGCTTGCCCGGATTGGC
>JANXNO010000293.1 GCA_025354075.1 Burkholderiales bacterium
ATACGCAGCAACACGGATAGCGTCACGAGGCTTGCAATCATGCCGCTCCCGCCATACGACATCAGGGGCAGTGTGAGTCCTTTGGTCGGTGCGAACCCCATGTTCACCGCGATATTGATCAACGATTGAATGCCAAACAAGGTACCAATTCCCTGCGCAACCAGGGCGGCAAAGGGTTGCTCAAGTTGCCGCGCCTCGCGCCCAATCGCGAACGCCCGCCAAACGAGCCACGCGTAAGCGCCAATGACAATGAACACGCCAACTAGGCCCAATTCTTCCGCGGTCACCGCGAGGATGAAATCGGTGTGCGCTTCGGGTAGGTAATAGTGCTTGGACACGCCCGCGCCGAGGCCGAGCCCGAAGATGCCACCGCGACCTATCGCCATCAACGATTGCGTCAACTGGTAGCCCTTGCCGAATTCCTCTTTCCAGGGATCAAGGAAGCCAAAAATACGTTCAAGACGATACGGCTCAAGCCACACAAGCGCAATTGCCGCAACAAGACCAAGCACAACCACTGGAAGCACCAGACGGTAGTCAAGACCCGCCATAAAGAGGATAAGCAACCCTGTACTGAGCACCACCATCGTTGCACCGAAATCAGGTTCGCGCAACAGCAGCACACTCACCAACAATGCGAGCAGCAAGAAAGGCCCCAGGCCCCTGAACAGACTCTGTTTCAGTGGTTGAGCCGCGTGCAGCAGATCGCGTTTGGTTACCGCATAGCGCGCAGCGAAAAATACCATCGCCAGCTTCATCAATTCGGACGGTTGCAAGCTAAATGGGCCTAGCGGAATCCAGCGTGATGCCCCGTTGACCTTGCGACCAATGCCCGGAATCAACACCAGCAATATCAGCAGTAACGCCACACCAAAAACATACGGCGCGATGCGCTCCCAGGTGCGCAACGATGTGTCAAAAACAAACAGAGCCAGCACAGCGCCAATCAACACGAACAGGCATTGCCGAAACAAAAAGTAGGTAGCGGAAGAGCGGGTAAAACGGCTCTCACTAGCGCTGGCAATCGATGATGAATACACCATCAACAAGCCCACCGCGACGAGCAGCGCCACGACCCAAAGCATCGCGACATCGAACTCGCCACTGACCGCGCCGCGCGGCTTCACATGTGTTGTGCCGGGCGTCATCATGGCACTGAATCGTGCCGCCCATTCGCGCGGCAACGCACCGACGCTCTTCAACGTCATCATGCGGCAACCCTGCGTGGTACAAAATCGAGGCTGCGCTTGTTCGCCCAGTCACTCACAGCGGCAGCAAACACCTGAGCACGATGTCCGTAGTTGCGAAACATGTCCCAGCTGGCGCACGCGGGGGACAACAATATTTGATCGCCAGGCAACGCAGCATCCAGCGCTGAATGCGTTGCGTCTTCCAGACTTGCAAAGGTTTTGTTTGGCACTCCGTTTGCGGCGAGTGCAACAGCAATCTCTGCCGCATCACGACCAATGAGATGCACTGATTTGCAGTGCTTCGCTGCGGCTGAGCCAAGCGCTGCAAAGTGTTGACCCTTGCCGTCGCCGCCTGCAATCAGCCACGTGGGCGCGGCAAGCCCTTCAAGCGCGGCGTTGGTCGCAACGACGGTGGTTGCCTTGGAGTCATCAATGATCTTCACACCATTGATCGTGCCAATGAGCTGACAGCGATGTGGCATGCCAGCGAACGAGCGCAGTACTTCTTGCTGAAAATTCAACGGCACCGAAAGCGACTGAACCAGCGCGAGAGCCGCAAGCGCATTTTGGGCATTGTGCGCGCCGCTGACCCCTAGCTCATCAGCGGAAAGGATGATCGTATTACCCTGTGTGAGTATCGATTTACCGTCAACACGATCAACGCCATATCCGTAGTCTTCATCCGTCCGATCGGGGCCGAATGTTGTTACGTTCAGCGCCGGCCGCCGCATACTCATTGACCACGCATCGGCGCGATTGAGCACCTGAGCAGCAGCATTCTGAAACACGCGTTCTTTAGCTGCCGCGTAGCCGAAGAAACTCTCGTAGCGATCAAGGTGATTGTCAGTCACGTTGATTACCGCAGCGGACGTGAGCCGCAATGAATCTGTAGATTCAAGCTGAAAACTCGACAGTTCAAGAAGCCACGTTGCGCAGTTCGGCGTTTCACGCAGCGCATCCAGAATCGGCACGCCAATGTTGCCAGCCGCGCGAGCACCAGGCGTGACGCACTTCGCCAACTCGCCCGCTAACGCCGTAGTCGTGGTCTTGCCGTTGGAGCCAGTGATCGCGAATACGGACGCGCTTGCAGGTACCTCGCGTGCAAACAACTCAATGTCACCCAGCACTGGAACGCCATGTTTCAAAGCATTGCTGATTGCCATCGTTGCGCGTGGCACACCGGGTGAAAGCGCGATGAAGTCAGACGCGGGCAGCGTGTCCTTTGCAACATCTACCGATTTGAATTTCACCTGCGGGAATTCGCCATGCAACTGCGCGAGACCTGCGGGTGCGGCGCTGCCATCCACCACCGTCACTTCGGCACCTCGCGCGTGCAGAAAGCGAACGAGTGAAAGCCCGGTTGCACCGAGCCCCACAACAGTTGCTTTTGATTGCGCGCACTGAAACACGAACGGTTGATTCCCTAGCGAAGTTTTAAGGTCGAGAGCCCAGCCAGCACCAAAAACATGGTGATGATCCAGAAGCGGATAACGACGTGGTTTTCGTGCCATCCGCTAAGTTCGTAGTGGTGATGCAGCGGTGCCATACGAAA
>JANXNO010000640.1 GCA_025354075.1 Burkholderiales bacterium
TGGGACGCTGGGCGATTCGTCAGGCGATTGAAGACTATCTCCGCTGGCGCGATCTCGGCACGATAGCGTTGCGGATTACAGTGAATGTTTCGCCGTTGCAGCTGCGTGACGGCGACTTTGTTGAAGAGATCAGGCAAGCAATTAGTGTTGATCTGCGTGCGCGCGACGGGCTGGAACTGGAGATCACAGAAAACGTGATCATGCAGGACGTAACCCAGAGCATCAAGAGACTGGGCGCCCTTCGCGCGATGGGCGTCCGCGTGGCGATCGATGACTTTGGCACCGGATTTTCTTCGCTGAGCTATTTATCCCGGCTACCGGCCGACATATTAAAAATTGATCGCTCTTTTGTGGTCGATATGACCACCGGAGCGCAGGGGCTGGCACTGGTGGCCACGATCATTAATCTTGCCCACGCCCTGAATCTCAACGTGGTGGCGGAAGGCGTTGAGACCGAGGAGCAGCGGCGACTGCTGCGATTACTCAACTGTGACGAAATGCAGGGATTTCTATTCAGCGCTGCCGTTCCGGTCGAAAATTTTGAGGCCCAATTTCTGACGTCGGGTTCGTTCCTCTAGGCCATTTGGAGTGTCATCTCATCCCCGCATGTCGCGCCAGCTCCAGCATCACGGCCCGCCAGCCCTCGTGTGCCTGCGCGCCAGCCCTGGCGAAGGCGTCTGCGAAGAGTCGCTGCTGCTCGCCTGTGAGTTGCGCCTCCAGCGCGACGCCGTCTGCCGTTAAGCGAATTTCTCGCACCCGTGCGTCGTGATCGGCTTTTGCCAGCTCGATCAAGCCTTGCGTTTGCAATTGCCGCAGCGGCGCATTGAGGGCCTGCTTGGTGACATCGAGCGTGGATTGCAACTCACCGACGCTCATTCCGGGCGTGTGGGCCACGAAAAACAGGATGCGATGATGCATTCGCGTCAGGCCTCGGGTGGCGAGAATGCGGTCGGGCTCGGCGATCACCGCACGCAGCGCGAAGTGCATGACGCGCCACGCCTCGTTAAGCGCGGCTTGCCCTTTCGGTACGGCGGAACGTGAAGCGCCTTTTGTAACGGGAGTTTTAGCGGACATAGGTCAATGTACTTGACATTTATTTTTCATCGTTTCAAAATACGTCAACGGCATTGACCTATTATCCCGGTCAACGGTATTTGGCGGGCAACCCGCACCGCCACCGAAGCGCGATCATCCGTCGCCTAAAATCTTTATCACTCACAGACGCAGCCCACTTCAAAAACGAAGGGCGCGCCGACAATTTTGGAGCATACCTATGTCAATGGCAGATCGCGACGGAAAAATTTGGATGGACGGCAAGATGGTGGAATGGCGCGACGCCACCATCCATGTGCTGTCGCACACCCTGCATTACGGCTGCGGCGCGTTCGAGGGCGTGCGCGCCTATAAAACCGACAAGGGCACGGCGATTTTTCGCTTGCAGGAACACACGCAGCGCCTGTTCAATAGCGCCAAAATTTTGCGTATGACGATTCCATTCACGCAAGAGGCGGTGATGGAGGCGCAGCGCGCAGTGGTTCGCGAAAACAAGCTTGAATCAGGTTACTTGCGCCCGCTAACGTGGATCGGCTCCGAGAAGCTGGGCGTGTCGCCGAAGGGCAATACGATTCACCTGATGGTGGCGGCATGGCTGTGGGGCTCGTATCTTGGGGACGAAGGCATGAAGCGCGGCATTCGCGTAAAAACATCGAGTTACACCCGTCATCACGTGAACATCACGATGACGCAGGCGAAGGCGGTGTCAAACTATACCAACTCGATCCTCGCCAACATGGAAGTGACCGAAGAAGGCTATGACGAAGCGCTTTTGCTCGACGTGTCAGGCTTCGTGTCGGAAGGCGCTGGCGAGAACATTTTCTGCGTTAAGGACGGCGTGCTCTACACCCCGGATTTGTCGGCCGGCGCGCTTAACGGCATCACGCGTAATACGATTTTTCATATCGCAACGGACTTGGGTTTGACCGTCAAGGAAAAACGTTTGACGCGTGATGAACTCTACATTTGTGACGAGCTCTTCTTCACCGGTACGGCAGCTGAAGTCACGCCGATTCGTGAACTGGATCGCATCGAAATCGGGTCGGGCTCGCGTGGCCCGATCACCGAGAAAATTCAGACTGCGTTCTTTGATATCGTCAACGGCCGTAATCCGAAATATGCGCATTGGCTGACACTGGTCGCCTGATCCATCGTCGTTCGTAGGGTGGGCAACTTGTTGCCCACGCGTCACCAAAAATCAAGCAAAGCAGCCCCGCCATGAGCACCACCACCCAAGCCGCCGTCCACGTCACAGCCAAGGATTTGCAGGGCCCCGGTGTGGTCTTCTGCCCCAACCCAAAAATGACGCAGTGGTCGACGCATCCGAGGGTTTATCTGGATGTCGTGACGACAGGCGAAGCCGTGTGCCCCTATTGCGGCACCAAGTACGTGCTCGACGGGCCTGCACCGCACGGGCACTGAGCGGTTTCGCTTGATGCTGGGCCCGGAGTATCGGTTGGTCTCGCACCTGCGTCGATGGTTTCTCTCCGCGGTTTGCGGCATGGTTGCGGCGACAGCATCGTGGTCAGTCACCACGAGTCCCGCCGACGGATTGCCGCGCGAATTGCGCGTTCCCGGTGGCGTCGCGCTGCTCGCCGTTGCCCGATCCGACGAACCGAAACCTGTTGTGACACGCGACGGCGCACACGTGTGGACGGTGAAGCGCGGCGTATCGTGGATCGCAGTGGTCGGATTGCCGTTATCGACAGTACCCGGCGAATCTTCGGTCAGCGTCAACCGCAATGGCCAGATGCAGTCCATCGCGTTCACCGTGAAAGAAAAGCGCTACCCGGTGCAACATGTCACGCTCAAAGACAACGCGATGGTCGAGCCACCGCCCGAGGTCATCGCCCGCATCGAAACTGAATCAGCACACATCCAGACCGTACGATCAAGCTGGCGTGACAATGTCGCCACCAGCGCCGCATTTACATTGCCTGCGAAGGGCCGACTCTCCGGTCGCTTTGGCGGATCACGCGTGCTTAACGGAAAACCGCGCGCACCGCATGCTGGACTGGACGTCGCGGTCGGCACTGGGACACCCGTACTCGCGCCGAGCGACGGTGTCGTACTTGATATTGGCAATTATTATTTTTGCGGCAACGCGATGTTCATCGATCACGGCAACGGCCTCATCAGCATGTTCTGCCACCTGAGCGCATACGTCAGCAAGGCGGGCGACAGTGTAAGCAAAGGACAAGCCGTTGCCCGCTCTGGCGCAACGGGCCGCGCGAGCGGGCCACACCTGCACTGGTCGGTTTATCTCAACGGAGTGAGCGTCGAGCCAGAATTGTTTGTGAGCATCAAAAAATAGTTCAGGCCGCGAGCGGTTTCGTGCTGCGCAATTCGCCGGTCAACGCGAAGCGGTGAGCGATCGCAATGATCGCGTCGGCGGCTGATTTTGCGGACACTGTCGCGGGTGATCCGGCACGCGTATAGAGCCCGAGATGAATCGGTAATAGCGGTTCTGCCAACACGAGCTCATCAAGCTGCCCGGACCTCATACAGGCTCGCAATAGTGCCGGTGGCAATACGCCAACCATGTCGGTCGCCGCGATCAAATCGAGCGCGATGAAGTACGACCCGCAATGCACTGCCGGCAGTGGCACAGGCAAGCCCGCACCTATAAACGAACGGCTGACAATATCGTCTGAACTATCGTGCGCCGTCATGTACAGCCACGAAGCGCTTGCCAGATCGGCCAAATGCACGTTGCGCAACGCGAGCAGCGGATGCCCGCGACGCACTGCAATCCGCATGTTGATTTCTGCGAGCGGCCGATAGTCGAGACCCGCGTCGAGATTGATTCGCGTGCGCTGTGTCACCGCGAGATCCATCACTTCATCGCGCACCAGCGGCAATAACGCGCTGGGCGTAGTTTCAAGGATACGAATACGCGCTTTCGGCCGCGCTTGGCGCAGCGTAATGAACAGCTCCGGCAGCAGCAGGCTCGCACCGACTGGCGACAAGCCAAGCGCCAGCAGTCCGCTACCGTCGTCAACTGTGCTGCGCGCTTCGTCCGCGGCTTTGCGCAACTCCGCCTCAGCGACTCGTGCTCGCGACAGAAACGCGCTGCCCGCCGCTGTCAGCACCACGCCTCGTCCGCTGCGCACCATGAGTTGCACCCCCAGCTCCTCTTCAAGCTGCTGCAATGCACGCGACAACGCGGGCTGCGACATGCCCAAGAGCCGCGCTGCTCCACGAATGCTGCCTGCGTCAACGACGCTGATGAACTGTTCAATCCTTTGTAAACGCACTCCACACCTCAAGTGATGCACAACAAGCATCGGCTTGCTGCATCACGCATCTTCCCATAGGCCGGGTGGTTCTGCAAACATCCACGCACTCCCTCCTCTCGCATAAAAACTCATGACCAACACGCCAATTTCTCGACGCGATTTCCTGAACTTCGGTTGTGCCGCGACCGCGGCGCTGTTCAGTGCCAGTCTGATCAAGGCAGTTGACGCACAGGGAAACAGCACGCCGTTACGCGTTCTATGTTCCGGCCCGGCGGGCAGCATCCCTGACATCGTGGCGCGGCGCATTGCCGAGCAGTTCAGCGCTATGAGCGGGCGCGCCACCTTCGTGGAAAACCGGCCCGGTGCCGCAGGGCAGATCGCGGTGAACGCGCTCAAAGCCGCGCCGACCGACGGCTCAACCGTGCTGCTGGCACAGGGCGCGGTGGCGACTGTCTATCCGTACCTGTACGCCAAGCTCGCCTATGACCCTGTCCTCGACCTGCAACCGGTATCGCTCGCGGGCGAGATGACGCTGGGTCTGGCGGTTGGCCCTGCGGTGCCTGCCAGCGTGACCAGCATTCGCGAGCTGGTTGACTGGATGCGCGCGCATCCGAAACTCGCCAATGCTGGTTCACCCGGCACCGGCACCCTGCCCCATTTGCTGGAGGCAATGCTGTTTCGCGAGGCGGATGTGCCGTGGCAGCACGTCGTGTACGCAGGCGGCCCACCGGCGATGGTTGATCTGCTGGGCGGGCAGATTGCGGTCCTGGTGCTGCCAGAAGGCCTGCTGCGGCAGCACAAAGCCGCGGGCAAGATTCGCGTGCTGGCCACGTCCGGGCCGCAGCGAAGCGCCTATTTTGCCGATGTTCCGTCGCTGGTTGAACAGGGCTTTCGTGATCTGATCGTACGTGAATGGTTCGCTTTTTTCATGCCTGCGAATGTGCCGTCGGCAGTGATTGAAATAACGTCACAAGCGTTTCGCGCTGCCATTGCACGCCCGGAACTGATCGCTGCGTTTTCGGAAACAGGCATGGCGGCGGCGTCCAGTACGCCAGCGGTCTTGACCAGCCGCATCGCGGCAGAGCAGCGCTACTGGCAACCGATCATTCGCAACACCGGAATTCGCGCAGAATGAGTGCGCTCGCCAAGCGCGAAGCGGTGAAGGCAACAGATCAGCCTTGGGACAAGGCTGCGACCGGCTGGAATGATCACACGCGAATCATCCGCGACTGGTTACGTGACGCCACGCGAATGATGCTCGATGCGGCACAACTCAAGCCCGGTGCCCGCGTGCTCGACGTGGCCGCAGGTGCAGGCGACCAAACGCTTGATATCGCGCGGCGAGTCGGTGAAAACGGCTACGTGCTTGCCACCGATATCTCAACGCGCATTCTGGAACTGGCACAGCACAATGCCCGTGCCGAAGGCTTTTCGCAGATCGAAGCACACGTGGCCGACGCGCAGTCTCTCGGACTTGAGGCGGGCCATTTTGATGCCGCAGTGTGCAGGCTCGGATTGATGTTTTGCAACGATCCGCTGGCCGCACTGACCGGCGCTCGCGCGGCGTTGAAGCGCGGTGGTCGTTTCAGCGCCCTCGTATTCTCAGGCCCGCAAAACAACCCCTGCCTGACCATCACGATGCGCACTGCGCTTAATCATGCGGGCTTGAGCTCCCAGTCGCCCTCCCCCTTTACACCGGGTACGCTGATGAGTCTCGGCAAACCGGGATTGCTGGCGCAGTTGCTCCGTGACGCCGGGTTCGCTGAAATCACGGTGCAACCCATCGCAGCGCCGTTTCGCCTTCCGACCAGCCGACACTACATCGATTTTTTGCGCTCGGCGGCAGCTCCGGTTATTGAACTGCTGAGCGCCCTTTCTGAGCTGGAAAAACGTAGCGCATGGGACGATCTGGAAGCACAGTTGAACGTGTTCACCACGCCCTCCGGCTGGGTGGGGCCTAATGAATTATTGCTCGCGACAGCCACCGCCTGAGGGCACCGCCCACTTGTGCCACCCGTACAGCTTTTAGCTATAATCCCTTTCTAATATGGGCTTAGCCAAGCAATATGCAACTTATCGACTAATTGATAAATAGCCATTTAGCCCCTATAAAATAGGCTTTGTAGCCAAAAGCTGATCACTCACTCGCGTTACCAAACTCACCACCGGGCGCCTACTGTGTCGCAAACTTTTGTCGCATCGATTGCAGCAGTGTGCGATCCGCAGCAACAGCGCTGGCAACCAACACCGCTTCTGCATCATTCAACATGCCCTGAGCCGCGACCTTGTCGCCCTGAGCCCAGAGCGCGTCGGCGAGAAAGAGTTTCGCCAAACCCGTATGTCGATTTTTTGCGTCGAATACTTGCCAGGCACGCTCGGCTGATTTGAGCGATGCGGCGGCTGCGTTCAAGTCGGCGAGCTGAGTTTGAGTGCGACCCAACGCAACCAGTAGGTCAGCACGGCGGGGCGATATGCCGAGCTCGGATCGCGCGTAGATCGCGTCTGCCTCGCGTAGCGACGCGAGCGCCGCCTGTGGCTGCCCGGCATCGAGGCGAACGATACCGAGCGTGGTCAGGCCCTTCGCGCGAAACAACGTGTTGGTGCTCGCAGACATAAGCGTGATTGCCTCTTCGGCTAATGCCAGCGCTTCGCCGTGACGACCCTGGGCACTGCGCAGGGCCGCACGTCGCATCGTGTGTCCCGCGCGCGGCAGCCCGGTCCAGGGCACGTGTGACAGTTGCTCAAACGCGGCCTCAGCATCGATGAGCTTGCCCGCTTCGATGAGCTGCTCGGCCCGCACCGATCTTGCCCGCATCGTCACCAGGTGATCAGCCCCCAGGCTCGAGCTAAACAGCCTGATGGTTTCATCGAACAGCGGTAGCGCGATTTCGGGATGTCGCGCGTCTGAATGCGCCGTTGCAAGCAGCCAGCGAATCGACCCCTGATCGTAGCTGCCCTCGCTGCCTGTGACTGCGTCGCGGATCGCCTTGGCCTGTTCGAACGCATTAATCGCACCGGTCACATTGCCTGCGTCAAGCCGGGTGTTGCCCACCAATGCCGCCACGTCCGCCACCGCCGGGTGCTGCGGCCCCAGCAGCGCGACCGCGGACGGAATCAACCGATCCGCTTCACGTAGCGCGGCGTCAAGCTGTCCTTCCATCACCAATGCGCGGGCCAGTAACGTGCGCACGATCAGCATCGATTGCGAATCGGCCTGTCCGTAGATTTCGCGTCCGGCCGCCAGCGCGCGCTCGGCAGCCGCTGCAGCGCCGGGCTGCTCGGCGTAGATCAACGCATTGGCAAGCGCGAGGTGCGCTTGCGACACATCTCGCGCGCCCAAAGCGTCACCCGTACGCGCCGGGGTTGAAAGCGCAGCCACCGCGAGACGCGCCGTTTCGACGCAAGCGGCTGCCGCCACGCCGTCGTTCATCTGGGCAACAGTCAGCCATCCAAGACCAGCGACGACCGTGTGCGAATCGCCCGCGCGACGCGCCGAATCAATGGCAGACGTGAGCAACGTAATGGCTTCTTTGCTCCGCCCGGTTCGACTGAGCGCCGCCCCCTGCAACGCCTGCGCACGGACGGTAAGCTCGTGTTGCGGGCCCAGCTTTTGATTTGCGATATTGACCGCCTCCTGGATCAGCGCAGCGGCCTCCACGTAGAGACCCTGCCCGATCATGCTGTTCGCAACGGTCGTCATTAACTCCACCGCGAGGTCTGGCTGACGGGTCAAATCAGCCGCCAGGCGTTGACGTGCGGCCTTGAGCAAATCCGCTGCCGTCGTTGTTTGATTGGCACCCGAATCGGTGTTGGCGTCGCCCAATACCGACACGACAAAATCCTTGACCTGCTCGGCGCGCGCCGCTTGCGCGCGCGCGGCCTGACGCTGCCACAGCGCGGCCGACAGTCCGCCAATCAGCGAGGCGCTGACAACGGTCGCAGCGGCGATCACCAGTGTGTGCCTTCTAACAAATTTACGAGCCCGATAGCCGAGCGCGTCGGGTTGCGCCTGCACCGGCAGATGCGCGAGATGTCGCTCGATATCCTGCGCGAATGCGTCCACGGTTGAGTAGCGCTCAGTGACATTTTTCTTGAGTGATTTGTTGAGAATGGCGTCGAGATCGCCAGTCAGCGCCTTTCGCGCAACGGCATTCTCTGTGGCCACACTGGCCAGCCGAACGTCGACGTTCGCGATGGCCTCTTCTAGCGCGGCAGCACTCTGGCGCTTCAATTGATAGGGCTTCGCCTCGGCCAGTAATTCGTAGGCGACTACACCCAGACTATAGACGTCGCTGGCTGTGCCAATCGGCTCGCCACGAATTTGTTCGGGGCTAGCGTAGTCGAGCGTCAGCGCACGCCCTGCGACCTGCGTGAGTTGCGTCTCCTGTGTCAGCTCACCTTCCATTAGTTTGGCGATACCGAAATCGAGCAGTCGCACCTGCCCATCAGCGGTGACGAGAATATTGGCGGGCTTCAAATCACGATGCACGACCAGTCGCGCGTGAGCATGCGCGACGGCGCGAGCCACTTGTCGCAGCAATTTCAATCGCTCGTTGATGTCAAGCGCGCGTTGCATGCAATACACGTCGATTGGCACGCCTTCGACATATTCCAGCGCGAGATAGGGGCGACCCTGCGCGTCCAGACCGGCTTCGTAAATTCGCGCGATATTGGGATGGTCAAGGCTTGCCAGAATGTCCCGTTCACGGCGCATGCGTTCGGCCAGACCCTGTGACCAGTTCACGCGCGGCAACTTCAACGCCACCTCGCGCTTGAGCCCCCCGTCGGCACGCTCGGCGAGCCACACGGAGCCCATGCCGCCGACCCCTAACTCCGCGAGCAGTCGATAGGGCCCGATCAGCATGCCTGCTCTGGGCGCATCAGCGTCAGCCACGGGCGGGCTGCCTTCAAAGAAACCGAGCGTCAGCGAGGGTGGTGCATCGAGAAAATCGCGCGTTTCTGCGCGTGTGCTTTCAGCGAGCAAACCACGCAGCTTGAGCTTGATCGATTCAGTTTCTTGCAGCGATTCAAGCCAGGTGTCGCGATCTGCGGCGGTCAACAACAACGCTTCGTCCAGGCGACGACTGATGGTCGGCCATTCGCTCGCCAGAAACTTGAGATCAGCCATTGCATTTCCTCCGGGTCAACGGCCGTGAGATTCTTGTACTGCTGGATTACGAGAATTGGCGACCAAGGCGGACATTCATTTCAAACTCCACTTCGTTTTGTAGGAGCAGCGCTGCCGCGACCAACTTCGCGCGCAGCGCGCCAAGGGTCGCGGCAAAGCCGCTCCTACACACGGTCTCACCGCAACGCAGTCGCCAGCAACAAACGAGCCTTCTGCCAGTCGCGACGCACGGTTCGATCTGTCACGTCCAGTGCCTCCGCAATTTCTGGATCGGTCATGCCCGCGAAATAGCGCATCTCGACGAGTTGCACCAACCGCTGATCCAGTTCGCCGATTTGTTCGAGTGCTTCATGTACTTTGAGAATCAATGCCTCGCCAGCAGCGTCGCCGCTCCACAGGCCTTCGTCCAGCGTCACATGCACCGCGTGCCCGCCATGACGCTCGGCCGCTTTGGAGCGCGCAATATCTACGATGATCGAGCGCATCGCCGAGGCGGTATAGGCAAAAAAGTGCGCCCGACTATCGGCATCGAGCCGGTTGGACGCACGCAGCTTCAGGTAGCACTCGTTCACCAGCGCTGTGGTGCCCACGTCCGGATCAGGAAAGCCCCGCCGTAGCCGCGTGTGCGCTATGCGTCGCAATTCCGGGTACATCGCCTGAAACAGCCCGTCGACGGCCTCCCGATCGCCGTCACGCGCGCGAATGATGAGTCCTGTGATGTCGCTCATTGCATCTGACTACTAATTGTCCTAAGGTAAACGCCGTGCGAAAAAGAGTCGATTTCAGTTTAACCGCAAACAATGATGCTCGCGACACCCATTTGCATCGCAGCAACCTTCGCCCCACTGGATCAGAACTGAAGTGATTTTTCGTGTCCCATGTCCGCATTGCGCGCTGCTTACCGTAACAGTGCATAGGACGATGGGATATACGAATGCTCGCCAGAGATACCTATGCAACCCATAGCCAAGGTTTGAAACCTTAATGAAACACATACTTGCCCGATGTTTGTGGCCTCTGCTATTTGCGTTCGTAGGCGTGCTTGGCACGGGCTTTACGGTCGCGTCCACATTTACTGTGACGAGCAGCACCGACAGCGGCGCCTCGCTGCGCGCTGCGATCACGGCGGCAAACCTGGACACCAGCGCGTCAGCCGCTTCGCCGCACCACATCGTGTTCGCCATCCCAGGCACCGGCGTTCACACTATTGCGCCGACCTCGCAATTCCCGTTCATCAACCGTCCTGTCATCATTGATGGCTTCAGTCAGCCGGGCAGCAGTGCAAACACGCTGACCGTAGGCGACGATTCAGTGCATCAAATCGAACTGGACGGCACCAACGCAAACATCAGCAACGCGTGTTTCTACTTCGGCCCCGGATCAGGAGGCTCAGTTCTTCGCGGCATGGTGGTGAATCGGTGCACCCTTTTCGCCGTCATCGTCAGCACCGGCAACATCACGCTAGAAGGCAATTTTCTGGGGATCAATGCAGCGGGAACTGCAAGCCTTGGTCGCGGCATCGTGAGCCTTGGCACTGGATTTTCGCCAGACTCGGGTGCGGTGATTATCGGCGGCTCGCTGCCCGCTCAACGCAACGTCATCGCGGGTAATTCCACGAGCATCATCGTCAACAACGTGAGCGGCGTGCTCATCTCTGGCAACTACATTGGTACCAATGCGGCTGGCACTGCCGCACTAGGCGGACAAGGTATTGTGGTCGGCACAGTCGGCGGCACTGCGATTGGGCCGTTCACCATCGGCGGCCTAACCGCCACGCCCGGCACCGGGCCGGGCAACGTTATCTCCGGTAGCGAAGGTAACGGTATCTCCGTCAATGCCCTGGGCAGCGGCACCACTATCGGTACCGGTGCCATACAGGGCAATCTGGTTGGCTTGTCCGCCAATGGCAATGCGG
>JANXNO010000316.1 GCA_025354075.1 Burkholderiales bacterium
AAGCAGTTCAAAAACGCGACGATTATTCCCGCACCATCGCTCAAAGTAGCGCGTGAAATGCTGTCACAGGGCAAGCTCGACGCCTTTGCAACCAACAAAGCGGTGCTATCTGAACTCACCGATGAATTGCCGGGCTCGCGGTTGCTTGACGGTCGCTGGGGATTGGAGAACATGGCGATTGCCGTTCCGAAAGGGCGCGAGCGTGGTGCTACCGCGCTTCGCGAGTTTGCGGAACGCGCGAAAACGAGCGGATTGCTGCGATCCATCGTCACCAGAACAGGCTTGCGCGGTTCAGTCAACGCCGAATAGTGCACACAGAAATTTCATTGAAAGAACTCACCATGTTGAACCTAATTCTTCCCGCCGCACCTAGTCGTGCGCTGGCTCGTGGCCTTATTGCCACGGCATGTGCGCTACCGATGCTGGTATTTGCCCAGACCTTTCCCACCAAGCCGATCAAAGTGGTCGTTGGCTACGCCGCAGGTGGCGCGGTCGACATCGTCGCTCGTACCGTGGGCCAAAGCATGGCGCGCAGTTTGGGGCAGGCGGTCATCGTTGAAAACAAACCGGGCGCGGGCACCAACATCGCGGTTCGTTCAGTGATTGATGCGCCAGCGGATGGATACACGCTGCTGCTCGCGGCCAATGCGCTTGCCGCGAATATGGCGCTCTATCAACCTGCGCCGTTTGACGCCGAGCGCGATCTGGTGCCGGTGTCGCTGGTGGGCCGTGTACCGGTTGTGATTGCGACCAACGCGCAGAGCGGCCCGGCGAATCTCGCGAAACTGATCGAAATCGCCAAGGCGAAGCCGGGTTTCGTCAACTTCGCAACACCAGGCAACGGGTCGACGCCGCACCTCGCCGTCGAGTTGTTCACGCGTGCAGCGGGCATCAAGCTGTCACATGTGCCGTACAAAGGCGGCGCGCCCGCGATCACCGACGTGCTCGGCGGACAGTTGCCGCTGGTCGCGGTCAACGCGCTTGAGGTGCTTCCTCATGTGAAGAGCGGCAAGCTCCGGGTGCTCGCCGTGATGAGTCCTGCGCGTTCGGCCATGTTGCCTGATGTACCGACGATTGCGGAGTCCGGATTTCCGGGTTTTGAAGCCTCAGTTTGGTACGGTTTTGTAGCGCCCGCAGCAACGCCAAAGCACGTTGTCACCCGAATGCACGCTGAAGTTCAAAAAGCGCTGCAAACAGCTGAGGTGCGCGAGCGTATGTCCTCGGTCGGTGGTGAAGTGATTTTGGGCAGCGCCGAACAGTTCGGCGCACTGATTCATTCCGAACGTGCACGCTACGAAAAATTGGTACGTGAAGCGCAGATCAAACCTGATTGATGCGTGAAGGCATCAATTCAATCACTACCGAGATACCCATGAATTTTGAAAAAACACCCGGCTGGATGGACTGGTACCCCGGCCCGTCAAAGCCCACGTTCAAAGTGCCCGCTGGAGCGGTTGATGCGCACTGTCATGTGTTTGGCCCCAGCGATGAATTTCCGTTTGCGCCGGAGCGCAAGTACACACCGTGTGACGCATCAAAAACGCAGTTGTACGCGCTACGCGATCATCTCGGCTTTGCACGTAATGTCGTGGTTCAGGCGACCTGCCACGGCGCGGACAACCGCGCGATGGTTGATGCACTCATTCATAGCAACGGCAAGGCGCGTGGCGTTGCGACCGTCAAGCGTAGCGTGACCGATGCCGAATTGCAGGCCATGCACGCAGCGGGCGTGCGCGGCGTTCGTTTCAATTTCGTGAAACGTCTGGTGGACTTCACGCCCAAAGACGAATTGCTTGAAATTGCCAGCCGCATTGCGCCACTGGGCTGGCACGTTGTAATTTACTTCGAGGCGGTTGATCTGCCCGAACTGTGGGACTTTTTTACCTCGCTGCCGACGACGGTGGTGGTAGATCATATGGGTCGCCCCGATGTGAGCAAGGGCGTCGACAGCGCGGAGTTTGCGTTGTTCGAAAAATTTATGCGCGAGCATAAAAATGTGTGGTCGAAGGTGAGCTGCCCGGAGCGGCTTTCCGTGACCGGCCCTAAAGCACTGAATGGTGAGCAGAACGCCTATCGCGATGTGATTCCGTTTGCCAAACGTATCGTCGAGGCTTTCCCGGATCGCGTGTTGTGGGGCACCGACTGGCCGCACCCTAACTTGAAGGATCACATGCCAGATGATGGTCTGCTGGTGGATTTCATCCCGCATATTGCGACCACGCCTGCGTTGCACCACAAGCTGCTGGTCGATAACCCGATGCGCCTGTACTGGCCGGAGGAGCAATAAATGTCACTCGACAAACCGTATCTTGATGTGCCCGGAACGACGATTTTTGACGCTGAGCAATCGCGCAGGGGCTATCACTTAAACCAGTTTTGCATGTCGCTCATGAAAGCGGCTAATCGCGAACGATTCAAGGCGAACGAGCGCGCCTATCTCGATGAATGGTTGATGACCGAAGAGCAGAAGCAGGCTGTGCTTGCACGCGATCTCAACTGGTGCATCTCGCTCGGCGGCAATATTTATTTCCTCGCCAAGATCGGCGCAACCGATGGCAAGAGCTTTCAGCAAATGGCGGGCAGCATGACCGGCATGAACGAAGACGAGTATCGCAACATGATGATCGGTGGCGGACGCTCGGCGGAGGGTAATCGGTACGTCGGAGAAGACGGCGACGCGCAGGCGTACCGGCAACCGCAAGGCGCGGCTGGACGAGCCACGCCGAGCGCGGCGGGACGCGTCTCGCAGACCGAAGGGAAACACTGACATGGCACATATTTCTGCGAGCGTTTTTACGTCTCACGTACCCGCGATTGGTGCGGCGCTGGATCTTGGAAAATTGGCCGAGCCTTACTGGCAGCCTGTGTTTGCGGGTTACGACTTCTCCAAACAGTGGATGAAGGACAACAAGCCGGACGTGATTTTTCTCGTCTACAACGATCACGCCACCGCCTTCAGCCTGGAAATGATTCCAACGTTTGCTATTGGTTGTGCTGACGAATTCAGACCGGCTGATGAAGGCTGGGGGCCACGGCCGGTGCCGATGGTGAAAGGCCATCCTGATCTCGCTTCGCACATCGCGCAATCGGTGATTCAGGACGACTTCGATCTCACCATCGTCAACAAAATGGACGTCGATCATGGATTGACGGTGCCGTTATCACTCATGTGTGGGCAGCCTCAGGAATGGCCCTGTCCGGTGATTCCGTTCGCGGTAAACGTTGTGCAGTATCCCGTACCGTCGGGCCGCCGTTGTTACAACCTCGGCAAGGCAATTCGCAAGGCGGTTGAATCGTACGATCAGCCGCTTAACGTTCACATCTGGGGCACCGGTGGCATGAGCCATCAGTTGCAAGGCCCGCGCGCCGGGCTGATCAATCGCGAATGGGACAACGCGTTTCTGGATCGCTTGATTGCCGATCCTGAAGGGCAGGCTGGCGTGCCGCACATCGACTATGTGCGCGAAGCCGGCTCGGAAGGCATCGAGCTCGTCATGTGGCTCATCGCTCGCGGCGCAATGAGTGATAACCCTCCGAAAGTGCGGCACCGTTTCTATCATGTCCCCGCGTCGAACACGGCGGTGGGTCATCTCATCCTGGAAAATACCTAATATGACAACCATCAAAGTTGCGCTCGCTGGCGCGGGTGCCTTTGGCATCAAACATCTCGACGCGATCAAGCTGATCGAAGGCGTCGAAGTGGTGTCGCTCATCAGCCGTGACCTCGACAAAACCAAAGAAACCGCAGCGAAGTACGGCATTGGTCACGTGACGACTGACCTCGCCGACAGCCTCGCGCTGAAAGAAGTTGACGCGGTTATCCTGTGTACACCAACGCAAATGCACGCTGAGCAAAGCATCGCCTGCATGAAGGCGGGCAAGCACGTGCAGGTGGAGATTCCGCTGGCTGATTCGCTTGCGGGTGCAGAGGCGGTTGCGGCGCTGGCGAAGCAGTCGGGACTCGTTGCAATGTGCGGCCACACGCGCCGCTTCAACCCGAGTCATCAGTACGTGCATAACAAGATCAACGCGGGAGAATTCAATATCCAGCAGATGGATGTGCAGACCTACTTCTTCCGTCGCACCAACATGAACGCGTTAGGGCAGGCGCGCAGCTGGACCGATCATCTTCTGTGGCATCACGCAGCGCACACGGTGGATTTGTTTGCGTATCAAACGGGTGGTGAGATTGTTAAGGCGAACGCCGTGCAAGGCCCGATTCATCCAGTGCTAGGCATCGCAATGGATATGTCGATCCAGCTGAAATCAAGCACTGGCGCGCTCTGCACGTTGTCCTTGAGTTTCAACAACGACGGCCCGCTTGGCACCTTCTTCCGTTATATCGGCGACAGCGCGACCTATATCGCGCGCTACGACGATCTGGCGCAAAGTACAAGTGCGGGCAACGAAGAAAAAATTGACGTGAGCAAGGTCGCCGTGTCGATGAACGGCATCGAGCTGCAGGATCGCGAATTTTTTGCGGCGATTGCAGAAGGGCGCGAGCCAAATTCAAGCGTGGCGAAAGCGCTGCCTTGCTATCGCGTGCTGCATCAGCTTGAGCAGCAATTAAGCTAGTCGTGCCGAGTTCGTCCTGTCTCGTTCCCAACTTCGTTAGAACGACCACACGGCGGAGATTGATCATCAGCTTTATGCCAAGAAGCCCATTCTGCTTGGGTGTAAATAGATTATTCGCATAAAGTCGATAAGCAGACAAAAAGCCATCTATGTCCAGATGGAATGAGCCTTCAATGCGTAAGCTGATCTCGCTAGAAAACGCGTAGCGAACGAAAAAAACAGGGGAAATTGGTCGGGGTGAGAGGATTCGAACCTCCGGCCTCTACGTCCCGAACGTAGCGCTCTACCAGGCTAAGCTACACCCCGACAGGTGCGGCAAACTCGATAATTTTACGTTTGCCGCCGCAAGCGTCAAGCCTTGCGCCTGACAGCGTAGGCACACAGTTCGAGCATCCATTTTTTCGCATTGCTCTCGGGCAAGAAAGCGATTTCCGCGGCGGCGGCATTCGCTTCGCATTCCGCTCGGGCGAGGCTTTCATCCAGTGCACCACAGGTTTCCAGTGCTGCCATCACCTCGACAAATTGCGCGGGCAACACCGCGTGTGGTTTGCTCAGCACCGAACGCAGCATCGTCCTGGCCTGTTCGCTGCCGCGTTGCAGTGTGATGATGATGGGCAGCGTCAGTTTCCCCTCCGCGAGGTCGTCGCCGAGGCTCTTGCCCAGGGTTGCTGCGTCGCCGCGATAGTCCAGCACGTCGTCGGCAATTTGAAACGCCACACCCAGCCGCCGCGCGTATTCGGCAAGCGCCCGTTCCGATGCGGCCGGCGCACCGGCAGCGATGGCACCCAACGCCCCGGCCGCTTCAAACAGCTTCGCGGTTTTAGCCTCAATCACCCGCATGTAATCGGTCTCGGTCAGGCCCAGGTTTCCGAGCGCCATGAGCTGCATCACCTCGCCCTCGGCAATTCGGTTAGTCGCCTCGGACAGCAGCGCCAGCACCCGCATCTTGCCGGTGCCGACCATCACCTGAAAGGCGCGGCTGTATAGAAAATCGCCCACCAGCACGCTGGCTGCGTTGCCAAATTCAGCGTTGGCTGTGGCGCGACCTCGTCTAAGCGCTGATTCATCGACGACGTCATCGTGCAAAAGCGTGGCGGTGTGAATCAACTCAACCGTGGCGGCGAGATCAATAACTAGCCCGGATTTCGGGTCGGCCCCCAGCGCTTGGGCAGACAGGAACACCAGCAGTGGCCGCAAGCGTTTGCCGCCGCCTGAAACGATGTATTCGGCGATGGATCGCACCAGCACAACGTCGGAGTCGAGCGATTCACGCAATTTGCGGTCAAGCAAATCGAATTCGCCGGCAAAACAATCGCGTAGCCTTGTTGCGAGTGGGGCGGCGACGGTGTCAGCGATCACTGTGGGGGGCGGGGCAGTAAGCGTCGCGCTCACCTGTTGCTCAACATACATCAAAAGAATTGTAACGGCGCGCCTGCTTGTTCTGGCGGCGGCTGAGCAGCATGGACGATTTGGCCGGGCAGGCTGTGCGCGCTGACAACGACCGTGCACGTGCGAGCTGCGAACCGCGTGTTGTACATGCGATTGGCGCGGTCAGATCGAGTAGTTGATGCATTCGCGCCAGTTAGCTATAATCTCGGGTTCCTCGTTTTCCTTTGGGCGAATTGAGGAAATCAATTAAATCAAAGGTTTGTCAACAATGTATGCGGTCATAAAAACCGGCGGGAAGCAGTATCGTGTTTCCGCTGGCCAAAAATTAAAAGTAGAACAGATACCTGCAGACGTCGGCTCAACCATCACCTTTAACGAAGTTCTGGCCGT
>JANXNO010000322.1 GCA_025354075.1 Burkholderiales bacterium
CGCTGCGCTGGAAAATGTAATCGTCGTAGGAGGCAATCGCGGCATACAGCTTTATGTGAAAAGCGCCATTTATCAGGGGAGCGACGCTTAATTCGCAGTTTGTCGACTTATGTGCTTGTGGCATTTAAACCCCCGTACAATGGGCGTTTCAGAGTAAAGCGGATAGGATTTTCTACCCCTCGCGTTGAATGCGACTACGACTCCACTGCGACCGTCTGTCATGTGCAACACCCATCGCGATTAAAGCGCACTCCTGCCGCATGCCGCGCCACAAAAACGGATTCGACGCAGTCATCCCTGATGTGCTCTCCGCTATAAAGCAAGCGCGCTTTGTATTCAAAGGAGGATGGCATGTTTCGATTGCTTTTAGCTATGTTTGCGCTCGGCACAAGCTCTACTTTCGCGCAGGATTACCCGTCGCGGCCCATCACACTGATCGTGCCGTTTCCGCCCGGTGGCGTTGCAGATAACGTGGCGCGTCCTGTAGCGCAGGCTTTGTCCAAGCAGCTGGGCCAAACGGTCGTCATTGAAAATAAACAGGGTGCAGGCGGCGGCATCGGCATGGCGTTTGTGGCCAAAGCCAAGCCCGACGGATATACGCTGCTGCTCGCGTTGTCGTCGATTTCGGTGATTCCCGAAGCCGACAAAGTGCTCGGTCGCGCGCCGATGTTTCAGCTCGACCAACTGCTGCCGATTGCACGATTCACAGCCGACCCGGTGGTGCTCGCCGTACGCGCTGAAGCCCCGTGGAAGACCTACGCCGAGTTCGTCGCGTTCGCCAAAGCCAATCCGAAAAAGCTCAACTACGGCTCGTCTGGCAACTACGGCACCATGCATGTGCCGATGGAAATGCTGGCCTCCAGTGCGGGCGTTGCGCTCACCCACGTCCCGTTCACCGGCGCAGCCCCCGCCGTCACTGCGTTGCTCGGTGGCACGATTGACGCCGTCGCCTCCGGCCCATCCACCGTGCTGCAGCACGTCAAAGCGGGCAAGCTGCGCGTGCTCGCCAACTGGGGCACTGAGCGTCATCCCGCCCTACCGGACGTGCCCACGTTGCGGGAGCTGGGTACGGCCACCGACTACGCACAATGGTCGGGTCTGTTTGCAGCTGCTGGTACGCCGGAGCCGGTGCTCAACGCGCTGCGCAAAGCCGCGCGCGAGGTGCAGGACGACGCAGCGTTCAAACAGACCTTCGTTACGCTGCAAACGCCACTCGCCTACCTCGACGCGCCCGCATTTCGCACCTACTGGGATGCCGACGCGAAAAAAATGGCGGATGTGGTGCAGCGAATTGGCAAAATTGAATAGGGAATCAGTGTGAAATTAATCAGTAATTTTTCATCGAACATTGCGCGTGCGCTGACCACGTTAGCGCTCGTAAACAGCCTTACAGCGTGCACCACCATGACCAACACCTCTGCTGACAAAAATAGCAATACCGAAGTCGTACGTGCGCTCGCGCCCGATGGCCGCCTGCGCGCCGCGATCAATTTTGGCAATCCGATTCTCGCCAACAAGGACGCCAAAACAGGCGAACCGGTGGGTGTCTCCGTCGACCTTGCCCGAGAGCTTGGCCGGCGCTTGAGCCTCACCGTTGATCTCGTGACGTTTACGGCGGCGGGCAAAGTCGTGGAGGCGGTGACCGCCAACGAAGTATCCATCGCGTTTGTCGCTATTGACCCACAGCGCGCGGTATCTACACTCTACACCGCGCCTTATGTGGTGATCGAAGGCGCTTATCTGGTGCGTAATGAGTCACCGCTCAAAGCTAACGAAGAGGTCGACCGTGCAGGTCAGCGCATCGTCGCCGCCAAGGGCAGCGCGTACGATCTCTATCTGTCACGCGAAATAAAAAACGCGACTATCGTTCACGCGCCAACCTCGCAAGCGGTCACCGATACCTTCCTCGCGCAGAATCTGGAGGTCGCTGCGGGCGTCAAGCAACAATTGCAAATGGATGCAGCGCGCGTTCCTGGCGTACGGCTGCTGCCCGGTCGCTTCATGGTCATCAATCAGGCGATGGGCACGCCGATTTCGCGTGCCGCCGCAGGTGAGTATTTGAAGGCGTTTATCGAAGAGATGAAGACGTCCGGCTTTGTCGCCGCGTCGCTTGAACGCCACGGCATCAACGGCGCGGCGGTGGCAGAAAAGACGTAGGCACTGCGCCATTGGCGGTCTGCGTTTTCGTGAGCACGATGTACTCCGCAGTACTTGCGCTTAAAAAATGCAGTATTGCAATCGCTCTGAGACGCTCGCTGAAGCATTGACGCGCGCGTGATAGTCGCGTTCAAAAAATCCAACGCGCCCATTTTCGCGTATCGACAGCGTCGTTACCGTTACGAAACGATTTAGCGGATCGCAGCCTACTACCGGTGGCCCTGCGAAGCCTTGCAACACTGGACCCTCACAGTAAATGCCGAACAACGAGACGAAGCTCATACCAGCGTCAGAATATCGAGGCGTGTTTTGGATGCGCTCGGTCTGGATTTTTGTGGCCATCATTGCGAGCGCAGCGCTTTCGCGCTGGTTGTCGCCAGGCCAATCGCTCTCGCTTGCATGGGCACCGGCAGGATTCATGTTAGCGTTCACGTGGAAGTACGGATCGTGGACGTTGATTCCGTCGACGTTAGCCTTGATTGTCTGGGGTGCAGTGGCCTATCCAGCAGTGCCCTGGGTCGGCGCTGCGGCTGCAGTTGCCGATATCTTGTGTTCGCTGTCGGCCTGCGCAGGGCTGCGTTTTCTATTGGCGCGCGAAGCATTAAAGCCGTTGCAGGCACTCGCTCGCGGCATGCCGCACCTGTTCTGGCTGGTTCGCTTTTATGCGGCAGGCCTGGGCGTGGGCGCCGTCGTCGCCGCTTGCGTGGGTGTCGCCGGATTTGCGTTCTCGGGTTTGCATCCGGCACTAAGCAATGTGGAACTCTGGATTGCGTATTGGATCATTCAAGCGGTAGGCTTATTGCTGTTTGCGCCGTTGACGCTGGCTTGGCTGGGTGCCAGTCCTCACGATGCCAATCCCGTGCCTTTTCCGCCGCGCGCGAATCGCACTACCCTCGCGCACTTTGCACGTGAACGCGTGGATTCATGGTCGGTTCTGGCTGTGTTCTTGCTCACCGGCGTCATGTTGTTACTGCGCGCAACGGGGCAGAATGATTTCGTGGCTCCGTTGTCACTTGCCTACATTCCGGCCGCTGCGTTTTGTGCGATGCGCAGAAATGCACTCGCGACGTATCTGACGCTCGCAGTGTCGGGTCTGGTGCTGGGCGTAGGCCTGTCGCTTGATGCGAGCGTAATGTCATTTAGTGACGCAGTGGTTCGAACCAAGGTACCCATTAGCGTCTTTGAAACCATCGTCCTGATCTTTGTCAGCAGCTTGTTTGCGCAGTTGTTGCAAGCGGTGTCGAGTGATCGCGCTGAGGCAATGCAGCGCTTGCACGATCAGTCCAGTTGCGACTCGCTGACCGGACTCGCCAACGAATTGGGCCTGAGCAACTGGCTGGCGTCTCGCGACACCACACAGGCATGGTTGATCGTCGGTGTTTTCTTCGGTGCCAGTCAGCGCCTCGGCGCGATGCTAGGTCCAGTGCGGTTGATAACGATCCACCAATTCATTGCACAACATATGCGCACCTTCGACGCGTTGCTTACCGCGCGGGCAGACTCCGCGCGCTACGTGCTCGCCTTCCCGGACACCGCGCAATCACTCGCCCATATCGCCGAAGTGCGGCGGGCGTTCAATAATTTCGCCGCGCAAGACGATGGCAGCCACGAAATAGCGTTGCATGGCACTACACGCGTGCTACGTCTACACCCCGGTGATCGGCCCGATTCACTGCTCGTCATGGCCACGCTCGCGACACTCGCCGAGCGGTCGCAATCAACCGCGGCAGGAGCAATCGCCGTTCACAACTTTAGTCGCGAATTGCAGGAGAGCATGCAACGGCAAACTCGGCGCAACGAGCAGATTCGCGGCTGGATTCTGAATAATCAGATCGAGTTGTTTGCGCAGCCCATTCACCCCTCGCAAGGCAACGGCGCTGCACATGAGATCGCCCTTGAGGTGCTGTGTCGGCTGCGAGACGACGAAGGCAAACTTCTCGCGCCCGCAGATTTTTTGGAAGTGGCGAACCAGGCGGGGCTTGCCGCGCAGCTTGACCGGCAGATCATTACGGCCGTGTTTGACTGGTTCAAGCGGCGACCCAGTGCGCTCACCGCAACGGGTAAATGCGCAGTCAATCTCGCATCAGCCACGCTCTCTGACCCGGAGTTTGTGCCGTTCGTCCGGCAGCTGGCTCGGGAGCACGATATTTCGCCCGCGAAGTTTTGTTTCGAGATTACCGAGTCAAACGCCATTGATGACGTCGAAGGCTCACGGAGCATCGTGCAAGAGCTACGCGCAGAGGGATTTCGCGTATCGATCGATGACTTTGGCACCGGTTTTGCGACGTATAGCTATCTAAAACGGTATGAGGTCGATGAGATCAAGATTGACGGCACCTTTGTGACTGCACTTGGCGAAAACAACATCGACATCGAAATCGTGCAGTCGATTGTGCGCGTCGCGAAAATGCTCAAGGTAAAAACGGTTGCCGAATTTGTGGCCAGCGATGCCCTTCGGGTGCAGGTGGAACGGTTGGGCGTGGACTACGTGCAGGGCTACGCCATCGGTATGCCACAACCCATCGCGGCGATGTATCCAATGAGCACCTAGACGGCGACTGGTGCGTGCACTACGATTGAACGAACCGCATCCCCGACGGAGACAGCATCGAGTGTTAGTCTCCAAATATTGTCTGAGTTGGCGGGCATCAAGGAGGAAAAAATCATGCGTCGCTGCACACTTTTGAACACCGCGGTTGTGACATTGATAGCTATGACTTTACCGTTACCAGCCATTGCGCAAACGTCCACGTCATACCCCGTAAAACCGGTTCGGCTCATGGTCGGCGCATCCGCTGGCGGCGGCACCGACATCATCGCGCGCATTCATCACCGCATCGTTAAAGGCTTCCGGCAAAACCGAGCCACGCGTCGGCGTGTGCGGCCTCAATCCGCATAACGGCGATAACGGCAACTACGGCACCGAAGAGATCGACATCATCGAGCCGGGCGTCGCGCTCGCACGCTCACGCGGGTTCAAAGTTGACGGCCCGTTCCCCGCAGATACCATTTTCGTTCGCGCCAAAAATGGACACTACGACGGCATCGTCACCATGTATCACGATCAGGGCCAGATTGCGATGAAGCTCATGGGCTTCGAGCGCGGCGTCACCGTGCAGGGCGGATTGCCGATCCCGGTTACCACGCCCGCGCACGGCACCGCGTATGACATCGCAGGGCAGGGATTGGCAAACGTCGGCGCAATGAAAAACGCGTTTGACCTCGCGTGCAGGATGGGCGCAAATCGTAGGACGGGTTGAGCGAAGCGATTCCCGTCAAACCCTAGGCAGCAATCTCGACAGGTCGTTTCGCGTAGAACTTGATTGCGGTTGGGCCTGAATTGCTCTGAACGAGTGACGGCGGAGGTGAGCGCAAAATGTTCGGGCGCATCGTGCCCATCACATGCATTTCGCAGGGCTTGCAGTCAAACTTGAGCGTCAGTTTGTCTTTGCCGCTGATCAGCACCATCGGCTCGGCGCGCACGTGTCCTTGCACGCCTTGAACGCCTTTGGCCTGCTTCGGACACAGATTGAAACTCCATCGCAGGCAGTGCTTGGTGACCATCACCGGGACTTCGCCCGCCTCGGTGTGCGCTTCGTACGCGGCGGCGATCATCTTCACGCCGTGCTTTGCGTAAAAGTCGCGGGAGGCCTGGTTGTAGACGTTGGCGAGGTAGGTTAGCTGTTCCTCAGGATATTGCGCCGGTGGCTCTACGGCCTTGGCACGCGTCCATTTGGGCATGTTTGCCAAACGCGCCGCCTCGAGTTTTTCGATGGCATCGCGACGTAGCGCGTTGGCGGCGGACGCGGGCACGAACCACGGTTGCGACCATGCGAGTGAGATGTCTTTGACTACGAACAATGTGTTGCCGAGCTTGCCAAGATTTTCCTTGAGGCTTTCTTCGGCACGGGCCGGGTTTTGCGCTGGATCTTTCGTGTAGTCGATGCTGGCAGTAGCGCTGGAACCATGTTCGTCCTGCAAGGTCAATGAAAATCCGTTCGGAGTGTCGGCAAATATCATCGACACGCCAATGCGCCGATCCGACGACTTTTTCGCGAGCGTTTGCTCCCAGATGTGATCGCGGTTGCGGCTGACTTCCGTGCCCACAATTAGACCGGTGAGATCGGCCGTTGCTTGCGGCGTGACGCGCCACGCGTTGCCGATGCGTTTGACGACGTCCGCCTGCGCGCCCAAGACTACCCGCTTGTGCATCCAGGTGAGACCGTCGCCGTTAGCGAGCGCTTGTGAGCAATCAATCTCAAACCACACTGCGCCAATCCGGGTGACCGTGCCAATCTTCGAGCCCACATGCGCTGGCGCGTCAAACGCGCCGATGTCCGTCTTGCGTTCGTTGACGAAATAATCGGTGCTGCTGCGATGAAAAGTTTTGTCGGTGTCGGGCGTGAAGGTGTACGTGCAACGCCCGTGCGACGCCGCCGCCAACTCGGGCCGCTCATTGAGAATTTCATCAAGCAGCGTGCGGTAATGCGCGGTCACGTTTTTCACGTAACCCATGTCTTTGTAGCGGCCTTCAACCTTGAAGCTGCGAATGCCCGCGTCGATCAGCGCACGCATGTTCGCGCTCTGATCGTTGTCTTTCATCGACAACAAATGTTTGTCGAACGCCACCACGCCGCCCTTGCTGTCTTGCAGCGTGTACGGCAACCGGCATTCCTGCGAGCACGAACCACGGTTCGCGCTGCGACCGGTGTGCGCCTCGCTGATGTAGCAGTTGCCTGAGAAGGCGACACACAGCGCACCATGCACAAAAAATTCTAGTGGCACGTCGGGATTCACGACAGCACGCATCTGCGCGATTTGCTGCAACGTGAGCTCGCGTGCCAGCACCAGCTGCGAGAAGCCCGCATCGCCCAGAAACTTGGCCTTCGCCACGGTACGGATGTCGCATTGCGTTGACGCATGCAGCGCAATCGGCGGAATGTCCAGCTCCAGAATGCCCATGTCTTGCACGATCAGCGCGTCGACGCCTGCGTCGTACAGCTCGTGCATGTATTTGCGCGCGGGCTCCAGCTCGTTGTCGTGCAAGATGGTGTTAACGGTCACAAAAATCCGCGAGCCGTAACGATGCGCAAACGTCGTAAGGCCCGCGATATCGGCAACGCTGTTTTCCGCCTTGCTACGCGCACCGAACGAAGGGCCGCCGATGTACACCGCATCCGCGCCGTGCAGCACCGCTTCACGCCCAATTTCGGCATCGCGGGCGGGGGACAGCAGTTCAAGATGGTGACGGGGCAGGCTCATGGGTAATGCAAAAACAGGGGTAACCTTCTATTTTCGCGCAGATCGCGTTTGCCGCCAATACTTGTAGGAGCGGCTCCGCCGCGACCTGGCGTCGTATCCCGCCTTGGGTCGCGGCAAAGCCGCTCCTACAGGGCTTTTTTGCTCGCGATGTACGCGTCCACAACCCGCTCCAGCACCGCCAGCGGCATTGCGCCGTTCACCAGCACCGCATCGTGAAACTCACGAATGTCGAACTTCGCGCCGAGTGCTGTCTTCGCACGCTCGCGTAGCTCCAGAATTTTCAGCATGCCCACCTTGTACGCCAGCGCCTGACCGGGATCAACGAAATAGCGTTCGATCTCAGTGGTGACTTCTGACTCGGGCATGCCGGTTTGCTGCATCATGTAGGCAATCGCCTGCTCGCGCGTCCAGCGTTTGCTGTGAATGCCGGTGTCGACCACCAGCCGCACCGCGCGCAACATTTCATCACGCAATCGCCCGAGGTTATCGAGCGGATTTTTCTCGTAGCCCGCTTCCCACGCGAGTTGTTCTGCGTACAACGCCCAGCCCTCCATGAATGCCGTGAACGGCACGATGGTGCGAAAGATCGGCAAGTCCTTGAGTTCGTGCGCAATCGAAATTTGCAGATGATGGCCGGGCACGGCCTCGTGATACACCAGCGTGCGCATGGTGTATTTCGGCAGCTCTTTTACGTCGCGCAGATTGGCGTAAAAGATGCCTGGCGCGGAGTCGTCCAGCGGTGCGGGCTGGTAGTACGCGCCCGGCGCACTCTTCTCGGTGAATTCGGGCACGCGCTTGACGACAACCTTCGCTTTCGGCTGCGTTTTGAACAGCGGATCAAGCCCTGCGCTCACCTCGTCGATGATCGCCTGATAGTCCTTCAACAATTGCGCGCGACCGGCGTCGCTATCGGCGTAAAGCTGCTCCGGCGACGCATTGAGCTTGGCGATTTTCTCCGCGCGTGTGCCACGGGTGTAGCCTGCCCCGAGGAGGATCGCGTCCATCTCGCCGCCCACGCGCGCGACCTCAGCAAGCCCCAGCGCATGTATCTGCGCGGCAGTCATCGTGGTCGTTGTGTTCGATTCGATTTGATATTGGTAGTACGCGTCGCCATCGGGCAGCGACCATGCGCCATGGTTAGCCGTGGCCTTGCTGCGCAACGCTTCAAACTCGGCAGCGAGCGCGGCGTAGGCGGGCAACACGCTGTCTTTAACGGCTGCTTCGACGCGCGCATTGAGCCCATCACGCGTCGCGGCGTGCATTTTTTCTGCGGGGATTTTTGCGAGTTTTTCTTTGAAGGCAACGGTCAATTCATTACCGGACGCGCTCGATGCCATAAACCCCTTGATCTGCGCCAGCACTTTTTCTACCGTAAATTTCGGCGGCCCGACGCCCTTTGTCTCGCGCAGCTTGATGCCGTCAATCACCTGCGCCATCTTGCGCGGAAACTCGCCCAACCGCGCGATGTAAAGCTCTGCATCACCCACGTCATTCACCTGCTGCTGTTGCGTCATCAGGTTGGGCAAATTGCTTTGCACGCCAAACAGCTGATTCACCGGAAAGTCGTGCAAACGCCAGCGCTCGCCTTTAACTCGATCATTCACAAAATAATCGAAGATGTCGTAGGACAGGCGATCCTGCCCGGTGTAGCTTGCGCTGTCATATGATCGAAGCGTGACCAGATCGTCGCGCCACTGCGCTGCAACGGCCGCCTCATGCGCTTGCGATGAATCAGAAAATTTTCCGTTGTGGCCGCGAATGCCCACCGGCTCAAGCAGACGCAACGACGTCAGCAGCTCCGGATTGTCGAGCGCGAAACGGGCGAACACGCGGGTGTAAAACCAGTTGATCGACAGCGGTTTGGCGTACCAGGTCTGTAGACCGAGTGCGAGCGCAGCCAGCACCACCGCAGCGGCGATCAGCGCCGCCCATTTCAGCGTACTTTTCACTTAACCTTTCAGCAGGGACGCGTCATGCCGAACCGTGTTCGTTCACGATTTTCGTCGCCCATTCCGGTGCTGGTGACGATGGCGGCGGCGTCATAGCCCACATAAAAGCAAGTGGGGAACGGGCCATTCTGAAACCGGTAAATGTGCACCAACTCTTCCTGTCGAAACGGATAACGGACGGTGTAATACGAAGGCCCGATAAGCGCTTCGACATCCGCCTGCGCAAGGCCATTTTTTATCTGGCTGACGCGCTCAAGCGTCAGCCCCTGCACCTGGCTGACCAGGCGCGCGCCGCTATCAAATTCAAGCAGGAACACACGATTGCCCTCAGGGGCTGTGCTGTAGGTCCAGCGCTCACCAGTCGCCGTTTTTTTGATCACGGTCGGCGTGCCCCAGGCTGCGCGCACCTGCGCCTGTGTTTCGCCAGGTTGCAACGTAGTAACGCCCGCGCAACCGGCGGTGATGCTGGTCATGATGGCTAGGGTGAGGGTGGCTAAATGTTTCATTGGGATGACTCCTGAACTGACGTCATTGTCGTGAGTTTTGACCACTCGCGGGCGAGTTTAATTCCGCCGCTAAATTGCGTGCCTTCACACAATAATTATGCAACAGCTTTTTGAGGAAACATATATTTAACATGGGCTAATGGGTAATAAAACGCATTTATCGACTTTAGCCAAAATACGGGTCTAAGCCCATATGCGGTGTTTATTCCAGAAAAAAGCCAATAGCAATTTCAGCGGCACAGTCGAACGGCGGCGTCGCCC
>JANXNO010000332.1 GCA_025354075.1 Burkholderiales bacterium
TCAAAAGTGACTGTAGCGAATAGGGGGTTAACTCGGGGCCATCCTGGATGCCCATGGCGGCGGCTTTGGCCCCGGCCATCGTGGTGTAGATGGGCATTCTGGCGGCGAGCGCGGCGCGGCGAATGTAGGAGCTATCGGCCACTGCGCCGCGTTTTTCCTCGACGGTGTTGATCACGAGGGCAATCTGGCCGTCTTTGATCATATCGACGATGTTGGGACGGCCTTCCTGTACCTTTTTCACCGTTTCGCACGGCAGGCCCGCTGCGGCAATCGCGCTGGCGGTGCCTTTGGTAGCGGTTAAGACGAACCCGACGTCATGCAGGATGCGTGCGACTTCGGCCACCTTCGGCTTGTCGCCGCTCTTGACCGAGAGGAACACTTTGCCGGAAGTGGGCAAATGTGTTCCCGCCGCCAGCTGCGATTTCTCGAAGGCCTCGGCGAAGCTGTAACCCACGCCCATGACCTCGCCCGTGCTCTTCATTTCAGGGCCAAGAATGGTGTCGACACCGGGGAATTTGTTAAACGGGAAGACGGCCTCTTTCACCGAGAAATACGGTGGCATCGCCTCGCCAGTGATGCCTTGCGATTTGAGCGATTGCCCGGCCATGCAGCGCGCAGCAATCTTCGCGAGCGAGCGGCCCGTAGCTTTCGATACAAACGGCACCGTGCGTGACGCGCGTGGATTCACTTCGAGTACGTAGACGACGTCCACGCCCTCTTCTTGTTTGACTGCAAACTGCACATTCATGAGGCCCACGACCTTGAGCGCCATCGCCATCAAAACGGTCTGCCGACGCAGCTCATCCTGCAATGCGTTCGACAGCGAATACGGCGGCAGCGAACACGCCGAATCGCCAGAGTGAACGCCCGCCTGCTCGATGTGTTCCATGATGCCGCCGATGACCACATCCGTGCCGTCGCACAGCGCGTCCACATCGACCTCAATCGCGTCGTTCAGGTAGCGATCCAGCAGCACCGGTGAATCGTTACTCACCTTCACCGCTTCACGCATGTAGCGCTCCAGATCTTCCGGCGCATGTACGATTTCCATGGCGCGTCCGCCGAGCACGTAGCTCGGGCGAACGACCAGCGGATACCCGATTTCAGCCGCGAGACGCAGTGCACTGGCTTCGTCACGCGCGGTGCGGTTCGGTGGTTGCTTGAGGCCGATTTCGACCAGCAACTTCTGGAAGCGCTCGCGGTCTTCGGCCACATCAATCGCATCGGGTGTGGTGCCGATGATGGGCACGCCGAGGCGTTCGAGATCCCGCGCGAGTTTCAGCGGCGTCTGACCACCGTATTGCACGATTACGCCGACCGGCTTTTCGACGTGAACAATTTCGAGCACGTCTTCGAGCGTCACCGGCTCGAAGTACAAGCGATCCGAGGTGTCGTAGTCAGTAGACACGGTCTCTGGATTGCAGTTGACCATGATGGTCTCATAGCCATCGTCACGCAACGCCATCGCAGCATGCACGCAGCAATAATCGAACTCGATGCCCTGCCCGATGCGATTCGGTCCGCCACCGAGCACCATGATCTTTTTCTTCGTCGACGGCTGCGCTTCGCACTCGTCTTCGTAGGTGGAGTACATGTACGCGGTCTTCGTCGCAAACTCGGCCGCGCAGGTGTCCACGCGCTTGTACACCGGGCGTACGCCTTGCGCGTGACGCAGTGCACGCACGGCATCCTGGTCGGTCTTGAGCAACGACGCCAGTCGACGATCCGCGAAACCCTTGCGTTTCAGATGACGCATTTCATCGACGGTGATCGAGTTAAGCGTGCGCTTTTCAATCGCCAGTTCGAGATCGACGATCTCCTTGATCTGCGTCAGGAACCATGGATCAATCGAGGTATCTTCAAACACTTCTTCGACTGTCATGCCCACGCCAAACGCGTCGGCCACATACCAAAGCCGATCGGGTGTCGGGTTCGACAATTGCTCGCTGATCTTGTCGGCATCGACCGATTTCAGATTGAAGCCATCGACACCCACCTCCAGCCCGCGCAATGCTTTTTGCAGCGACTCCTGGAAGGTGCGACCAATCGCCATCACTTCGCCGACGCTCTTCATTTGCGTGGTGAGATGCGGATCGGCTTCCTTGAATTTTTCGAAAGCGAAACGCGGGATTTTGGTGACGACGTAGTCAATCGTCGGCTCGAATGACGCGGGCGTTGCTCCGCCGGTGATGTCGTTCTTCAACTCGTCGAGCGTATAGCCCACCGCCAGCTTGGCCGCGACTTTTGCAATCGGAAAACCTGTTGCTTTTGAGGCCAACGCCGAGGAGCGCGACACACGCGGATTCATCTCGATCACGATCATGCGACCGTCTTTCGGATTGATCGAGAACTGCACGTTGGAGCCGCCGGTGTCGACGCCGATTTCACGCAATACCGCGATGCTCGCGTTACGCATGATCTGGTATTCCTTGTCGGTCAGCGTTTGCGCCGGTGCAACGGTGATCGAGTCGCCGGTGTGCACGCCCATCGGGTCGAGGTTTTCGATGGAGCAGATGATGATGCAGTTGTCTTTTTTGTCGCGCACCACCTCCATCTCAAATTCTTTCCAGCCGAGCAGCGACTCTTCGATCAGCAGCTCTTTGGTCGGTGAAAGCTCAAGACCATTCTTGCAGATGGTGACGAATTCTTCATGGTTGTAGGCGATGCCGCCGCCGCTGCCGCCCATCGTGAAGCTCGGGCGAATAACCGTCGGGAAGCCGAGCGTTTTTTGCACGGCATGCGCTTCTTCCATCGAATGAGCGATACCGGAGCGCGCCGAGCCAAGACCAATTTTGGTCATCGCCTCTTTGAACTTCCAGCGGTCTTCCGCCTTCTCAATCGCCTCTTCATTCGCGCCAATCAGCTCAACGTTGTGACGTTTCAGCGCGCCATTTTTTGACAGCTCCATCGCGGCGTTGAGCGCAGTCTGACCGCCCATCGTGGGGAGCAGCGCGTCGGGCTTTTCTTTCTCGATGATGCGCTCGATGACCGCTGCCGTGATCGGCTCGATGTAGGTCACGTCCGCCATCTCGGGGTCGGTCATGATGGTCGCCGGATTGCTGTTGACGAGGATGACTTTGTAGCCCTCTTCGCGCAACGCCTTGCACGCCTGCGCACCGGAGTAGTCAAACTCACAGGCCTGACCGATGATGATCGGGTCGACGGGCTGCGCCCCGGCGCGAAGCACTTCGAGTGGGAGCAGAAGGGCGTGCCGGTGCGCATCGAGATCGGCCCGCGCGATCTCGCCTCCAACGTGTGCGTCGTGAAGCGCCGCGACAAGGACGCCAAGGACAAGGCGCAGTGGCCGA
>JANXNO010000336.1 GCA_025354075.1 Burkholderiales bacterium
GCGCAGTTCGCGTCGGACCTCGACGAAGCAACCCGCAAGCAGTTGGAGCGTGGTCGTCTGGTGACCGAGCTCATGAAGCAGGCTCAGTACGCGCCGTTGTCAGTGTCTGAAATGGCGTTCACGCTGTTCGGCGTCAACAACGGCTTCTTTGACGATGTGGATGTCAAGAAAGCACTGGCTGCTGAAAAAGCGCTGCACAAATTCATGCAGGCGAAATATGCTGATTTGACCAAGCGCATCGAAGACACCAAAGATTTGTCGAAAGACGACGAGACCGCACTGACCGCTGCGATGAAAGACTTTAAAGCCAACGGCTCTTACTAATCATGCGGACTACTGCGCTCGTTGATGCGTCGTTGTCGATCTCGTTGCGTACATTTGTACGCGGCCTCAATCGACGCCTCGCCTCAACTTCGCTCGCTACGTTCGCATGGATTGAATTGGCGAAAGCAAAATAATGGCTGGCTCAAAAGAGATTAGAACCAAGATCAAGAGCGTGCAAAACACGCGCAAGATCACCAAGGCAATGGAGATGGTCGCCGCATCGAAAATGCGCAAAGCGCAGGAACGCATGCGCGCCGCCCGTCCCTACGCGGATAAAATCCGCAACGTCGCCGCACACATGGCGTCGGCCAATCCCGAGTACCGCCATCCGTTTCTCGTGAAGCGCGACGCGGTGAAAAACGCGGGCATGATCGTGGTGACAACGGACAAGGGCTTGTGCGGTGGTTTGAATACCAACGTGCTTCGCCTCGTGGTTGCCAAGTTCAAGGAATTCGATGCCTCTGGCGTCAAAGTTCAAGTGACAGCCGTCGGCAACAAGGGTTTCGGCTTCATGAATCGCCTCGGCGCCAAACTCGTGTCGCACGTGATCGGCTTGGGCGATACGCCGCATCTTGAAAAGCTTATCGGTGCGGTGAAGATTCAGCTCGACGCCTACGAAAAAGGCGAAGTGGATGTGGTGTACCTTGCGTACACCAAGTTCATCAACACGATGAAACAGGAGACCGTGGTTGAGCAATTGCTGCCACTGACCGCCGACAAGTTCGCACAATCCGCCGCCGAGAAGCAGGCGTATGGCTGGGACTACATCTACGAGCCCGACGCGCAAACCGTAGTGGACGAATTGCTCGTCCGTTACGTTGAGGCCCTCGTGTATCAGGCGGTTGCCGAGAATATGGCTTCCGAACAATCGGCGCGTATGGTGGCGATGAAATCAGCGTCCGATAACGCCAAGAGTGTTATCGGCGAGCTGCAACTGTCGTACAACAAAGCGCGGCAGGCTGCGATTACCAAAGAACTCTCCGAGATCGTCGGCGGCGCAGCCGCTGTTTGATGATTCGAACAATTTTTAGCTATTGAAAAAACAGGACAAGACGATGAGCACGAATCAAGGCAGTATCGTTCAGTGCATTGGCGCAGTGGTGGACATCGAGTTCCCGCGCAGCGCGATGCCGCACATTTATGACGCGCTGACGCTCGACAAGTCTGCGGAGCACGCAGGTATTGAATCGGGCCTCACGTTCGAAGTCCAGCAGCAGTTGGGCGACGGCGTGGTGCGCACCATCGCCATGGGCGCGTCCGACGGCCTGCGTCGCGGCATGAAGATCAACAACACCGGCTCCGCGATTTCGGTGCCGGTCGGCACGGCCACACTCGGTCGCATCATGGATGTGCTGGGTCGCCCGATTGACGAGGCCGGCCCGATTCCGACGGATGAGCGTCGCTCGATCCATCAAAAAGCGCCACGCATGGAAGACCTCAAGCCAACCACCGAGTTGCTTGAAACCGGCATCAAGGTGATCGACCTCGTGTGTCCGTTCGCCAAGGGCGGCAAGATCGGTCTGTTCGGCGGCGCCGGTGTGGGCAAGACCGTGACCATGTTGGAGCTGATCAATAACATCGCAACGCAACACAGCGGTTTGTCCGTGTTTGCAGGCGTGGGCGAGCGCACTCGTGAGGGCAACGACTTCTACCATGAGATGGCTGAAGCGGGCGTCATCAAGCTCGACAACATCGGCGAATCAAAAGTCGCCATGGTGTTCGGTCAGATGAACGAACCACCAGGCAACCGTTTGCGCGTCGCGCTGACCGGTCTCACGATGGCTGAAAAATTCCGTGACGATGGCCGCGACGTGCTGTTCTTCGTGGACAACATTTACCGCTTCACGCTCGCTGGAACTGAGGTGTCCGCGCTGCTCGGCCGTATGCCGTCCGCCGTGGGTTACCAGCCAACGCTGGCCGAAGAAATGGGCCGTTTGCAAGAGCGCATCACGTCGACCAAAACCGGTTCGATCACCTCGATTCAAGCCGTGTACGTGCCTGCTGATGACTTGACCGATCCGTCGCCTGCGACGACCTTCCAGCATCTCGACGCAACCGTTGTGTTGTCACGCGACATCGCATCGCTCGGTATTTTCCCGGCGGTGGATCCACTCGACTCAACGTCACGCCAGATCGACCCGCTGGTCATTGGCGAAGTGCATTACAACTGCACCCGTGCTGTCCAGGCAACGCTTCAGCGCTATAAAGAGCTGCGCGACATCATCGCGATTCTCGGCATGGACGAGCTCGCACCAGAAGACAAACTGGCCGTGGCCCGCGCCCGGAAAATCCAGCGCTTCCTGTCGCAACCGTTCTTCGTCGCGCAAGTGTTCACCGGCGCGCCTGGCAAATACGTGTCGCTCAAAGACACCATCCACGGATTCAACATGATTGTGAACGGCGAATGTGATCACCTGCCAGAGCAGGCGTTCTACATGGTTGGCACTATTGAAGAAGCGTTCGAAAAAGCGAAGACACTAAACTAGTCGCATCGCCGCTAGTAAGGCGGCAGCAGGAGTAACGACTATGACCGACAAGCTTCCAGACCACGATTTGTTCGATTTCGGGGGATCTTTTTTCCCATCCGACAGCGTTGTCGCGTTCTTCAACAGCGAGGCTGATGCCAACGCGGTTAAGGCTGAAATCAATACCAAGCTGCCTGCAGCGCGGTGTGAAGTGTTCAGCCCGAAGAAGGTTCACGAGTGGGCGTCCGACGGTCTGGCTAACGCGGGCTTCATCGCCTCACTCGGCTACGGCATAAAAATCGTTGAAAAGCACGAAGAACTGTCAAAAGCAGGTAAGTGGTCGATCATCGCGCATGTGCCCGGCGAGTCCGGCACCGAGATCGCGATGGCGGCCATTCGGAAAAAGCCATTTTTTCAGGCCAACAAATACAACACGCTCACCGTTGAAGACCTGAGCTAGATAGATTTATATGTCCACTATTCACGTCGATGTCGTCAGCGCAGAATCCTTGATCTTCTCAGGGGAAGCCAAGTTTGTTGCACTTCCTGGTGAAGGCGGTGAGCTGGGCATTCTGCCTAAGCACACTCCGTTGATCACCCGCATCAAACCGGGTGCTGTGCGTATCGAAAAAGCCGACGGCACGGAGGAATTCGTGTTCGTGGCAGGTGGCATCCTCGAAGTTCAGCCGAACGTCGTCACGGTGCTCGCAGATACCGCCATTCGCGGCAAAGACCTCGACGAGGCCAAAGCCGAAGAAGCCAAGAAGCGAGCCGAGGAAGCATTGCGCAATCAGGACGCCTCTATGGATTACGCCGTCGCTCAGGCCGAACTCGTTTCAGCGGTGGCACAATTGGCTGCGATACGGAAACTGCGCGCGAGGTGATTTCTCGGCGCATATTAAAAAAAGGCGATTCTGGTCGCCTTTTTTATTGGTTGCGTGTTGCATCTGTCTGAGCGGCTTGCGGCGACCTGCGCACGTTGCGGAGTCGCGGCGAGCCGCTCCTACAAGAACCATCGAGCGGACGTAGCTCGCCTTCGCTACCATTAAGCCATGCAGCTGCCGCAATCCTCACCGTTCACCGTTGATCTTCTAGTCATTGGCGGCGGCATCAATGGCGCTGGCATTGCGCGCGATGCAGTGGGCCGTGGCCTCTCGGTGCTCCTCGTCGAAAAAGACGATCTCGCCGCGCACACGTCGCAGTGGTCGTCCAAGCTCATTCATGGCGGCTTGCGATATCTTGAACAATACGAATTTCGTCTCGTGGGCGAAGCGTTGGCTGAGCGCGAAGTGTTGCTGCGTGTTGCGCCGCATCTGATCAAGCCGCTGCAATTCGTGTTGCCGCATGAGCCGCATTTGCGACCGAAATGGATGCTGCGTGCCGGGCTATTTTTGTACGACCGGCTCGGTGGCTGGAGCGGCCAAAAGCAAACGCTGCCCACGTCTTTCTCAGCTTCGCTCAGGAAGACGCCATCGTCCGACTGGGGTGCCGGACTAAAGCCGCAATTTGCCGAAGGCTTCGTCTACTCCGACGCGCAGGTGAACGACGCACGACTCGTCGTTGAAAACGCCAAAGACGCTCGCGCACGCGGCGCAGATATTCGCGTCGGCGTCACATTCGTGGCCGCAAAGCGCGTGGCCGACGTGTGGCATGCATCCATTCGCGATAGCAAAACCCATATTGAACAAACCGTTCGCGCCCGCGCAATCGTCAATGCGGCTGGCCCGTGGGTCAAAGACCTGCTGTCCAGCATCGATACGCCCGCGTCGAAAGAAACCGTCAAGCACATCAAAGGCTCGCACCTGATCGTGCCGCGCGTGCACGATGCGCCGCACGCGTACATCCTGCAAAACAAGGATGGCCGTATCGTCTTCGTGATTCCGTACTTCGAACGTTTCTCGCTGATCGGCACCACCGACGTTCCGGTGACTGAATTCGACGCGCCGCACATCAGCGATGACGAAACGCAGTATCTGCTCGATCTCGCCAACACGTATCTTGATAAATCACTGACCAAGAGTGACATCGTCGCGACCTACGCCGGCGTGCGCCCGCTGTACGATGATGGCGACGACAACCCGTCCGCAATCACTCGTGACTACACGTTGAAGCTCGATCATCACGCGGGTGGCGCGCCGCTGCTCAACATCTACGGCGGCAAAATCACCACCTACCGCAAGCTGGCCGAGCATGCGATTGAGAAGTTGCTGCCGTATTTTCCCAATGCAAGCAAGGCCTCGTGGACGCACGCGCCGCTGCAATCGGGCGCAACGACCGCGACGTTGAACGCGCTCGCTACCGATATCGAATCCCGAGGCCTGACGCACGGCTACGCGCAACGACTCGTCAACCGCTACGGCCTGGCTGCGGCAACGATTGCATCAAACGACATGGGGGAAATCTTCGACGGAACATTTTCCGAAGCGGAGATTCCTTATCTCCGTGATCACGAATGGGCGCACTCTGCGCAGGCCATGCTGCAACGCCGCACGAAAACGAATCTGCTCGCGTCGCCGTCGTCACTACAACGCATCAACGCCGCCGTTGAGGCTGCGCTACGGTGACCTCTCAGCAACGCATGCTGCCGCTACGCACACTCCCCAACGACGCGCTACGCCACATAGAATTCTTGCTGTTCGACGTAGACGAAACTTTCACCACGCACGGACTGCTGCATGCCGAAACCTACGCTTCGCTCTTTGCGTTGCGAGACGCTGGCGTCACGGCTATTCCTGTTACTGGCCGTCCGTCGGGCTGGGGCAATGTCATGCTTTCCACGTGGCCGATCAAGGCTTGCGTCACTGAAAACGGCGGCGTAATTTCGTGGAAAGATTCGACCGGCATTGCGCGCCAGCAAGTTATTCACGAACAGCACCGCGGCGAAGGCTATATCGAAAAACTACGTGCCCTCGGTAACGAAATTGCCGCGCGTTTTCCGGAGATCAGAGTCAGCGCAGATCAGCCGTATCGGCTCACCGATCTTGCCATTGACTACGCCGAACAATCGCACGGCGTGAGCGAAAAAACCGTCGCAGATATTGTCGACTGGATGCGCGCCGAAGGCTATCAAACCGCTGTTAGCAGCATCCACATTCATGCATACAAGCCGACCAACGAAAAGGCCGACGGCGTGTATCCACTGATGCAGGCCGCGTTTGCGATGAGTGCAGACGCCGTGCATGCGCGCGCTGCGTTCATCGGCGATTCGCCAAATGACGCGTCACTATTCGCAGCGATTCCGATCTCGGTTGGTGTGGCCAACGTGCGCGCCAGCCTTAGCAAAATTGCCACACCACCTGCCTACGTCAGCGTAGCCGAATGCGGCGCAGGCTTTGTTGAATTCGCCACCGCGTTGATCGCTGCGCGCGGATAATCGCGGAAAAGTTTCAGGAGAAACACATGATTGTTTTGCTTCGCGTTTTTGGCTTACTGTTGCTCGCCATTCTGGTTTTGTTCGGGCTGTGGATCGCCTTCGTCAACCTCACGGGACGCGAAAACTCCATGTGGTTCGGCGGTCGACCCTCCACGCTTGGCGTCAAGGACGGCAAGCTCTCCGGCCCGCGAAAAACGCCGAACAGCGTGGTCAGCGACGGCGTTGCAGCAACGCATCCGGCGTATGTGGCGCCCATCGCGTTCACCGGCGACCCGAGAGCTGCGCTCGCCAAACTAGGTAACGTTTTGCAGGCGCTGGACCGCGTGACCATCATCAAGGTGGAAGAGACCTACCTGTACGCCGAGTTCCGCAGCAAGACGCTGGGCTATGTTGATGATTTTGAAGCGCGGGTGGACGCTGCAGCTAGCGTCATCCACGTCAGATCCGCGTCCCGCGTCGGTTACGGCGACAAAAACTTCAATCGGGCGCGCGTCGAACTGATTCGCGCGAAGTTTGCTGCGAGCTAGCGTGTTTCTCGCAGGCTGCAGGGTGCGCGTGTAAGCTGGGTCGTCAGCTGCGGGGGGGCGCCCCAAGTCGCGCAAATCCGCTCCGAGCTCATCAACACATTCGACGCCGGATGCCGATTCAAATTGACCGAAGCGTAGAGACCCGCCACCACTCAAGCCGCGACTCGTCGAGCGACACCGGTTAGTTAATTTTTAGATCGCTGCGTGATCAGCTTTTCGCAAAAGATACGGGTTTTACAGGGCTAAACGCTTGATTAAGCTAAAAGTCGATAACGACCTATTTTGCCGCTTAGGCCCATGTACAGAAACAGGCGCAGCAAAAAGCTATAGGCACCACATCGTCTGATCCCCGCCTCTGTTTTTGACAAATAATCCCTTATCCGCAACAATAGATGGCTTCGCTACGAAAACACGAAAATTCGGGAGTAGTGAATACGGCGCTTTAGCTCAGCTGGTTAGAGCGATGGAATCATAATCCACAGGTCCGGGGTTCGAGTCCCTGAAGCGCCACCATATTCAAACCCCGCTTGGTTCGCCGCGCGGGGTTTTTCATTTCCGGGTTGATGTCATGAGCCGTGCGATAGTCGGATTTGTTGTGGTCGCCGTCGCTGCGCTCGCGCCGCAATTGACGTTGTCCTTCGCGCCGTATTTCAAGCGTGCGAACGCGGCTCGCGTGCGGCGTTTTCATGCGAATTTCGTGCTGTGGATCATCTTCGCGCCGATTGTCGCGCTGGCAACGTACTTCCTGCAAACGGACGCCACGACCAAGGCCGCACTCGAGATTTTCGACTGGTGGATTTACACCTCCGTTGGGCTGGCCTGCATGATTTTGCTGCTCATCACCCTGATTATTTCGTACAAGAACCACGATATGCAGCGAACGCAGGCCGCGCGTGAATTCAATGCGATGGCATTGACGGAGTTCTCCGGTTTTGTGCTGAACAACGCGCAATCGCTGTGGGTCATCTCGGCGTTTTTGGTCGCGGCTGGCGGCGATCTGGCGACGACAATCGCCTATTGCGTGGTCAGCATCGCGATGGTGTTCATTGCGTGGGCTATCGCGCCGTGATCTATCGCCGCGACCCCGCGCTTTAATCTGGTTTGCGGCGTCAGTTGCACGACGCAAATGCGCCCCTAAATTGCATTAGTCCGTTGTTTGCCATTCAAGGATTCACCATGACCGATCTCGCCGTTTTCCCCATCACGCAAAAGTGGGCCGCGCAATACCCCGACCGCATTCAACTCTATTCGCTGCCCACGCCTAACGGCGTCAAAGTCTCGATCATGCTGGAGGAAACAGGTCTGCCGTACGAGCCGCACCTGGTGAGTTTTGAGACCAACGACCAGATGTCGCCCGCGTTTTTATCGCTCAATCCGAACAACAAAATCCCCGCCATCCTTGATCCGAATGGACCGGACGGCAAACCGATTGCGTTATTTGAATCCGGCGCAATCCTTATTTATCTGGCAGAGAAAACCGGCAAGTTTATGCCGCAGGACGCAGCGGGCCGCTACGAAACGATGCAGTGGATCATGTTCCAGATGGGCGGCATCGGCCCGATGTTTGGCCAGCTAGGTTTCTTCCACAAATTCGCGGGCAAAGACTTCGAGGACAAGCGCCCGCGCGACCGCTACGTGGCCGAATCAAAACGCCTTTTAGGCGTGCTCAACCAGCGCCTCGCAACGCGCGCATGGATCATGGGTGACGACTACAGCATCGCCGACATCGCCACCTTTCCTTGGGTGCGAAACCTCATCGGCTTTTACGGCGCGGGCGATCTCGTAGGCTTCGCAGATTTCCCGCACGTGGCGCGTGCGCTGGAAGCATTCGTGGCGCGGCCTGCGGTGGTCAAGGGACTGGAGATTCCGAAGCGCGGTTGATCGCGTGACGGTTTGCTGCGTTGCTGCTTCTCCGCTGTACGCCGCGTCGCGACGACACATCTGAGCTATCGTGTTGCCACAATAAACAATCGCCGAAACGGAAACAGCGTTTTGCCATCGGCGCGCGCGGGGTACGCTACGCGAACACGCGCCGCGTAGTCCGCTTCAAATGCGGCAGCGGTTGGCGCGTCCAGCGCGTCGAGAAACTGTTTGAGCCATGTGCCCTTGGTCCACTCCTTCACCGGGTCGACACCTTCGAGCACTTGCAGATATTCGCTCTCCCAGATGTCGAGGTTTTTTACGAATCCGCTTAACAGGTCGTAGTAAACGTCAGGCGTGGCGACTGGCGCGGGTCGCAGCAGCGGCTCAAGCGTTGCGCGCCACGGTCCTGCGACAACGGTTTCGGCAATCATCGTGTGCGACGGTGCTCCAAAATTTCGCGGCATCTGCACGGCGAGTACACCGTCTGGCGCTAGCTGATTAACGAGCTTTGCAAACAACGCGTGATGATTGGGTAACCAATGCAACGCCGCGTTGGAATAGATGATGTCGGCTGCGTGCTCGGGGCGCCAGTCGGCGAGGCTTTGCTGCACCCACTTCACGCCCGCCACGCTTTTCGCCGAACGTGCCAGCATTTCTGCGGAGTCGTCGACGCCCGTGATTTGCGCATCGGGCCAGCGCGTTTTGAGCAGGCGCGTGACGTTGCCTGCGCCGCAGCCGAGATCAAACACGTGGGCGGGAGTTGCCGCGTCAATCCGCGTGAGCAAATCAACGGCGGGGCGCAACCGTGGCTCAGCAAACTTGAGATACTGCTCAGGGTTCCAGGTCATGCTGCGCTCCGATGGTGGCCAACGTGAAGCGGTAATTGTGCCGAATTCATTTGAATCGCAAGCGGTGACGTGAACTACCGCGCCGCAAACAGCACCGGCTCGCCCACCTGCCAGCCCCAATCGTCGTCCAGCGGATAAAGCGGCCGCGGGATGTGCGCATAAGGCACGTTCTTGAGCACAGGTGTAGTGAGCCCCGGCACGTCAACTTCGACGATGCGCTCATCGCTGAAAAACGCATCGGCCCAAGCGCGAAAGTGGCCGCGTGATTTGATGATGAGTGAGCGTTGCGCAGCGATGTCCACACCCAGCGCTTCCATGAATACAGGATCTTTGGCTTGCTGGCGGACCGTCACGACGATGACCTGAATGCCGCCGACTGTGAGTCGCGCGCACGGACCGAGGCTAATCGCGTGGCCCGCTGCGATGCCACGACGTCCGATGAATTCGCCGTTGTGTAGTTGCGCGACTGTGGCTTGCGCGCTGAATTTTCCTGACAGCGGATGCGATTCGTCACGGTTGAAGTCGGCGTTAAACGTTGCGCCCACGCCTAGCCGATGCGCTTCCGCCGCGAGCGCAGGGTCGTAGAAGATGGCGAGCGTGCAACCTGTGACTCCCGCCTCGTAAAAAGCTTTGAGAATCCACACCGTGTTGGCGCGTCCGCCGCCGCCTGCGTTGTCGGCGACGTCAGCGAACAGCAGCGACGGTTTGCCTACGTTGCGTCCGGCTTCGAGCGCCATGCGCGTTGCGTCTTCGAGTGACGTGAGCTTGGGCACGTAACGCGCGCGGTCTGCCCATGCTTGCACGGCAACGGTCTTTGCGGCTGTTCGTGCGCCCTCCACAGTACGCGCCGAAACGATCACGCTCATGCCTGCTTTCGGCGTGTCGCCTAGCGTGAAGCCGGACAGCACACTGACGTTTTGCACGTCTGCATTGATCAGGCTCTGGCCGAAATGAATGACGTCGCCGTAGGGGGTGTTCGCGCCCGGTTTGCGTTCGGTGTTCTGCGTGACTGAAGGAGGAATGAAGGGCAGCTTCACGAACGCGCGATGCCAGCGCTCGCCACTGGTCAGCGAGTCGTGCAGCGCCCGCGCGCATTCGGCACCGCGCTCGTGCGTGTCCACGTGGGGGTTGGTGAGGTAAGCCGAAAGATAGTCTGCGTGCTGCACCATCGCGCTTGAGATATTGCCGTGAAGGTCGAGCGTGGCGAGGATAGGAACGTCGTCGCCAACGACCGCACGAACGGCGGCAAGCAACGCGCCATCGGGGTCAACCTCCACCGTTGCAATCGCCGCGCCATGCAGCGACAGAAATACAGCGTCGATTGGGCCTTCACTCACAGCGCTTTTGAGTGACGCAACCATCGAAGCAACAATTTCGTCGAACCACATTTGATCAATCGGCCCACTCGCGCCGACTGCCGCGGCGATCAGAGGCACCGGTGCCCACGCGCCAATGCGCTGCATCTCATCGTAAAAACCAGCGAGGCAGCCGGGTGACTTCGGGTGTGCGCTAGCCAGATCAGCAAGCAAATCCTCCGGTTCAACGAGAACGTTTTGCGCAAATTCCTCGCGCGTTGAGGCCGGCGAATGCGCGTTTGATTCGAGCATGAAACTGCCGATGACGATACGTGGAATCTTTGACGTCGACTGCATGGGTAATGGTGTAGCTTCCCAGTGCCGTCATCCTCGCGTAGCGGGTATCCAGTCGTCACCTACAGCGGCGTGCAATTTGGAGGCGCCTCGCAACGTGACCTTCTGGATTCCCGCCCGCGGCGAGAATGACGCTACTTTAGATAGCCTGCTTTCAAGATTTTTGTAATTATGAATATTCGACCTATCGCCATCCTCCTCGCGTTTCTATCCTGCGCGCTTTCTGCGCAAACGCTCACGCTCGGCACCAAGCTCGAACTCAATACGCTGGATCCACACTTCTTTAACGCCTTTCCAACGGGCTCATCGCATTCGACCATCTACGAAGCGCTCGTGTTCAACGACGAGAACCAGAAGTTGCAGCCTGCACTGGCGACGCAATGGAAGGTGGTTAACGACACCACCTGGGAATTCAAACTGCGCAAGGGCGTGAAATTTCACGATGGCAGCGAATTCAGCGCCGATGACGTGATCGCAACGTATGAGCGCGTGCCCAACGTGCCAAATTCACCGAATTCCTTTGCGCAATTCGTGCGCGGTATCGCGAGCATCACGAAGCAGGGCGAGGACACCCTCGTCATCAAAACCAAAGCACCAAACCCGAAGCTCGCGTTCGAGCTGGCCCGCGTGTTCATCGTTCCCGCAAAGATTGCGAAAGCCGCAACGACCGCCGATTTCAATTCGACCAAAGCGGCCATCGGCACCGGCCCGTACAAAGTCACGGAGTGGGTCAACGGCGACCGTCTTGTACTCGCACGCAACGAGACTTACTGGGGAACGAAGCAGCACTGGGCCAAGGTCACCGAGAAAGTCATCGCCAAAGACCCGACGCGTCTCGCCGCGCTGTTGTCCGGCGAGGTCGATGCGATTGATCTACCCGCCATCGCCGATTTGCCGCGTCTGCGTAACGACAAACGCTTCACGCTGACCAAGGGTGCTGCGGGGCTGGTTCACTACATCGCGCTCGATTCGGCGCGTGACGTGTCGCCGAACGTCACCGCGAAGGACGGCAAGCCGCTCGCGAAAAATCCGTTGAAAGACCCGCGCGTTCGCAAAGCGTTGTCACTCGCGATCAACCGCAACGCCATCGCAGAGCGATTGATGGAGGGCAGCGCGGTGCCCGCGTCGCAGCTGCTGCCACTGTCCTATCCCGGCACCAGCCAGAAGCTCAAACCGGATACGTTCGACCTCGCCAAAGCGCAGGCGTTGCTGAAAGAAGCAGGCTGGGGCGAGGGCTTCCGCATCGTGCTGTCCGCCACCAATGATCGCTATCCGAACGATGCGGCGGTGGCGCAGACCATCGCGCAGATGTGGACGAAACTGGGCTTGAAGGCCGAGGTTGAGGCGATCCCCGGCAGCGTGTTTTTCGGCCGTGCCAGCAAGCAGGATTTCAGCGCGTTCGCCGCGCAATACGGCTCGGAAGAAGCGGGCACCGGCATCCGGGCGTTGCTTATGACGCCGGACGCGTCCATCGGCGCAGGCACGGCCAACCGCACGCGTTACAGCAACAGCAAAGTGGACGCGCTAGCGCACGAGGCGCTGATGCAGATGGATGAAACCAAACGCGGCGCGTGGCTGGAGAAGGCTATCGAAGTCGCGATGGACGATCAGGGGTTCATCCCGATCTTCTATCCAATCTTTGACTACGCGGCGAAGAAGGGCCTCAAGGTCACGCATCGCCCCGAGCGGCGGTTCAATGCGCTGATGGTGAGGCCTGACAAGTAGTTCAGCGCTCCAGCCACGGCTGACGTAGCTAGTACAGCGCTAAGGCGAAGTATTACAATTGTAATAACGTCAATCAAAGCCCGTCAGGCACAGGACAGGAGCCCGCATGCACACCTTAAAACTCACTCAGATTGGTAACTCCGTCGGGGTGGTGTTGCCGCGGGAAATTCTCGCGCGACTCGGCGTCGAAAAGGGCGATACGCTTTTCGTTAGTGAGTCACCGGACGGCCTGCGGCTCGTCCGCACAGATCCGGAGTTTGAGGCGCAGATGAAGGCCGCTCGTGACGTAATGAAGAAACGCCGTGCGGTTCTCAAAGAGCTGGCGAAGTGAGCCAGTGGGTCTGGCTGCGTGAAGACGTACTTTATGCGGTTCACGATGCCCAGCTTGCAGAGCATGGCGGTTTGACTGGCGTCCGTGACCACGGCCTGTTTACTTCGGCGCTGGCACGGCCACAAAACGCAGCTGCTTACGAATCGCCTGATCACGCAGAGCTGGCCGCAGCATACGGCTATGGCATCGCACGAAATCATCCCTTTGTTGACGGTAACGAGCGCACTGCGTTTGTCGCTGTTGAACTGTTCCTGCTACTGAACGGTTACGAGCTTGTTGCCAACGATACGGCTTGCGTTCTCACCATGCTCTCCGTCGCGGCAGGCGAACTCGACGAAGTCGCCTTCGCGGCGTGGATTCGCACGCACAGCGCACGCATAGCCTGATTCAGCAGTCTCCAAAAGCCGCTACTGTTTCTGCGCGGCGGCTTCACGAGAACGCAACGTTCCGGCCAGCAGCTTCTCCAGCGTGCTGAGCCGCGCTCCGGGCACGCCGTCCGCATAGTTGCTCGCGTCGGGACACAGGTTGATCGCACGCACCACCCAGTCATTTGGCTCCGCGCCCATGTCAAGCACATTGATACAACCGGGGCCGTGCTCAATGCGACCGTAGTAGTCGCGACCACCGCTGATTGCGTGCGAAATGATGGCGTTGTTGACCAGTCCATGCAGCACCAGAAGTGCTACGTCCCAGCTCGGGTCCGATCGCAGTTTTTGCAGAATCGGCAGCACGCGATCCTGTAATTCTCCGACGCTTTCGCCACCGATGAAACGCGCGCTAGCACTGGTTTTTGGTGCGGTGATGTCGAGAAAAGCACGTGGCAGCTCGCTCACCGGAACGTTCGTGGTGCCGCCCGGCTTCATCTCGCGCCACTGATCGACGACTTCCGTTTCGGCGCTGATGTTGGCCGCTGTTAACACTCGCGCGGCAGTTTCTTTGGTACGCGGCAAATTGCTCGAATACACGCGGTCAAATTTCTTGATGCCTAGCGCAGCCAGATACTTGCCCGCAGCATCGGCCTGAGCGCGGCCCTTTTCGCTGAGCACTACGAGATCGGAGCTGGCGACTGGCTTGCCGTCGGCGCCGAAGTACGCGACATCGCCATGCCGCATCAGATAAATGCGGCGACGCTGCGATGGCTTCCAGGTGTCGTCGGTGCCGGTTGCGGCTGGCGTGGTGGCGGGCGTTTGCGCGTGCGCCGACGGCAAAGTGGAAAAAACCAGCGGAGCGACAACGAACGCTGCGGCACGCAACAGAAATGACCACATGGCTACCTCCTTTTTCGCTATTGAGCCACATTGTGACAGCGCTGGCGGCACGATTTGTCGGCCTGTGAAACTTACGTTAGCTGCTACAGCTCTTGGCTACAAGCTATATTGCATAAGGGCTAACCGCTCTTTTCAACGCAAGTCGACTATTAGTCTAAATGCCGCCTTAGTCCCTATTAAATAAGGCATTCGACGAAAAGGTATTTATGCGATTTCATGGCGTACCTGCTTAAAACGCTGCCCGGCAACGCCTCCTAGAGCACTCTTCCTAGCGAAATTACTAGGAGCGCCTAAGCTTTCATGCAAAATCGAACAATTGTTTGAATCGTTCGATTGAAGAAGGAGCGTCCGATGGGTTTTGACATGCAGCTCGCTAGCCATTTTCCAGCGCTGAAAATTCGCGAACGCGAACCACGCAATGAAGGTCGTGTCGCCACCAAAACGCGCATCCTCGCCGCTACCGAAAAGCTCTTCGTCATCCACGGTTTTGACGCCACCAGCCTGCGTGCGATCACGACCGAAGCGGGCGTGAATCTGGCCGCCGTGAACTATCACTTCGGCAGTAAGGAGGAGTTGTTTGCGCTGGTGCTGACCAATCGCCTCGATTCACTGAACCTTGAACGCGTGCGTTTGCTCGACGCGCTCGAAGCCAAGGGCTTTGACGCAGAACACACCGTAGAACAACTCATCGCCACGATGTTTTTGCCCGCATTGCAACTCGCACGCAACCCGGAGCGCGGTGGCGATGATTTCCTGAAATTTCTCGGTCGCGCCTACGCCGATCCGTCGCCGTTTGTGCGCGAACTGCTCGCGGATCGTTATGCCGCGCAGGACACGCGTTTCGTGCAGGCCTTTGCCAAAGCGTTGCCCGAATTGGCAGCTCAGGATCTGTCGATGCGCCTGCATTTCATGCTCGACGCTATCTCGTCAACGCTTGCCAGCGAGGACGCAAGGAAGCTCATGTCCGCACTCGCTGCCACCAGCAAGGACGCGGTCGAAGAAGACGCCGCCGTGCTCGCGCACTTGGGCCCCGTCCTCGCGGGCAGCCTGCGCGCCAAGGTCAATCAGTCGTCGCAGCAGCGCGCCATTCGTGCCGTGCTGGCGTTCGCTTAATTCGTTTCTCAAAAAGGTCTCGCCATGGCATCCGCCCTTCGTGAACCCATTTACGTCGTCGACGGCGCACGCACGCCGTTCCTGAAAGCGCGTAACGCGCCAGGCCCGTTCTCCGCGTCCGATTTGTCGGTCGCTGCGGGCCGCGCGCTGATGTCGCGCCTGCCCATCGAGCCAACCGAAATTGACGAGGTCATTCTCGGCTGCGCCAATCCGTCACCCGACGAAGTGAACATTGGTCGCTACGTCGCGATGCGCCTTGGCTGCGGCGACAAAGTCACCGGCTGGACGGTGATGCGCAATTGCGCCAGCGGCATGCAAGCGCTCGATTCCGCGATCAACAACATGCTCGCGGGGCGATCCGAGCTAGTGCTCGCAGGCGGCGTTGACGCGCTGTCACGGGCACCATTGCTTTACAACGAAAAAATGGTGCTGTGGTTCGCCGCACTCGCCAGCGCAAAGACGATGGGCCAGCGCGTCGGCGTGTTCGCGAAGCTCTCGCCAGCAGCCATGTTTTCACCCATCATCGCGCTGATGAAAGGTCTCACCGATCCCAAAGTCGGCCTGCTCATGGGACAAACTGCAGAGAACATCGCCTATCGTTTCGGCATCACACGCAGCGAGATGGACGCGTTTTCCGCCGAGAGCCACAAGCGCGTGCTGGCAGCGCAAGCCGCTGGCACGTTCAAAGGCGAAGTGATTCCGCTGATCGATGGCAAAGGCAAGGTCTACAACGATGACGACGGCGCACGTGCTGACTCCACGCCGGACAAGCTCGCGAAATTGAAGCCTTTCTTCGACAAGAAATACGGCAACGTGACCGCTGGCAACAGCTCGCAAATCACCGATGGCGGCGTGTGGCTCATGCTCGCCACGAAGGCTGCCGTCGACAAACACAATTTGCCCGTACTCGGCAAAATCGTCGACACCCAATGGGCAGGTTGCGACCCCGCACAGATGGGCCTCGGCCCGGTGTACGCATCGACGCCGATCCTCAAACGGAACGGCCTCACGCTCAACGATCTCGACGCCATCGAAATCAACGAAGCCTTCGCCGCGCAGGTGCTCGGCTGCAAGCGCGCCTGGGAAGACGAAAAATTTTGCAAGGAAGAGCTCGGCTTGGACGGTGCGATGGGCTCGATTGAAATGAGCAAGTTGAACGTCGATGGCGGCGCGGTTGCGCTTGGCCATCCGGTTGGCGCGTCTGGTGCGCGAATCGTGCTGCACGCGCTCAATGTGCTCAAACGCACGGGCGGCAAGCGGGCGCTTGCGACGATTTGTATTGGTGGCGGGCAAGGTGGGGCGATGTTGGTGGAGGCGGCTTAGAAACGTCGACCGGTAGACAGAGACGGCAACAATTTCGAAGCCTTCTCCCGCAAGCGGGAGAAGGTGCCCGACAGAGCGGATGAGGGTGGCGCGTTAGACGAGCCGGAAGCGCCTGAGCTAGAGCAAGCCTACGCAAAACCACCACCCTCACCCCAACCCTCTCCCGCATGCGGGAGAGGGGGCCGAACAGCGGCAAACGCACATTAGGGATGATCATGAACTACGAAAACTTCAAACTAAAAACCGACGAACAAGGCATCACCTGGGTCGGCATCGACGTCGCGGGCAGCAACGTCAACACCATGGGCACACCAGTGTTAGCCGAGCTTGCTTTGATCCTCGATCAGTTCGACCGCGAAGCGCCGAAGGGCGTGGTGATCCATTCGCTGAAGTCCTCCGGCTTCATTGCTGGCGCGAACATCCAGGAATTCGAGGCCATTGGCAATACCAATGACGTCGCTGCCGCGACCAAATTGATCCTCACTGGCTACGACCTCTACGAACGCCTCGCCGCGGTGAAGTATCCGACGCTCGCGCTGATCAAGGGTTTCTGCATGGGTGGCGGACTGGAGCTGGCAATGGCCTGTCGCTACCGTGTCGCCGTGGATGATCCCGCGACGCGCATGGGCCTTCCAGAAGTGATGCTCGGCATCCTGCCCGCGTGGGGCGGTGTCAAACGCTTGCCGCAACTGCTCGGCGCGCCAGCTGCGTTCGACCTCATGCTTTCGGGCAAAACAGTGGACGCGAAAAAGGCAAAAAAACTCGGTCTAGTTGATGAAGCCGTGCCACCACGCATCATGTGGAATGCGGCGATTGGCGTGCTCAAGCTGTTGCCTGCGTCGCGCGAATTGTCGTTCGTACAGAACCTGATGACCAACGGCTTCCTGCGTGGTTACGTTGCGTCGCAGGCAAAAAAGCAAGTCGCCAAACGCGCACGGCCCGAGAACTATCCCGCGCCATACGCGATTGTTGATCTCTGGCAAAAGTACAACGGGGACGTGCACAAGCCAAGCGCCACCGAATCGTGTTCGATGCAGGCGCTGCTGTCGCACTCAACGGCCAAGAACCTCATCCGCGTATTCAGCTTGCGTGAAAAGCTCAAGGCACAAGCCAAAGGCATTGACTTCAAGGCAAAGCATGTTCACGTCATCGGCGCGGGCGTCATGGGCGGCGACATCGCGGCCTGGTGCGCGTTGCGCGGCATCACAGTGACCTTGCAAGACCTCGACGCATCGAAAATTGCGCCCGCGATCAAGCGTGCGGCTGACATGTACAAGAAGCGTCTGCGCGACGAGCGCCGCAT
>JANXNO010000647.1 GCA_025354075.1 Burkholderiales bacterium
CAAAGAGCTTGAAGTCTTCGACGGTAGCGACGTCGAGCATATTTTTATCGTGCTGGCGGCGATGGCCATCGGTGTGGTGGTCGGGACCTTTGTTTCGCGGCGGAGCGAACCGTCGCTGACGGGTTCGCAGGCAATGTGGCGAGCCGTGATCATTGGCATTGCGTTTCCGCTGCTGACGTATGCGATTTTGGTGGCGCTCCGCTTGACGCCGTACGGTGCGGCGACCGGCGCGTTGCCGAAGTTCGCGCTGCGCGTGTTTGCATCGCTCGTCGTGATCCGCCTGATTGCGCGCGTGTTGCGCAGTCTGTTCCCGAGCTCAGCGCGGGCTCGCAATGCGATTAACGGGGTCAGCGGCGTGATCTGGCTGGGCCTCGTCATGCATCTGGCGGGCGTGTTGCCATTGATCGAACAGGAGTTGGAAGCGGTGATGATTCCGCTCGGCAAGACGCACGTGTCGATGCTGACGATGATGCAGGGCTTGATGCTGGTTGCCGTCACCGTACTCGGCGCGCTGTGGCTGTCGTCGATGCTGGAGACGCGATTGATGGCCACTGGCATCAACATGAGCATGCGGCTCGTGTTGTCGCGCTTTTTGCGGGCGAGCCTGTTTGTGCTGGCGCTGTTGATTGCGCTGGCGGCGGTGGGGATTGATTTGACGGTGCTGTCGGTTTTTGGCGGTGCGCTCGGCGTGGGCCTTGGCCTCGGTTTGCAGAAAATCGCTGCGAATTATGTGAGCGGGTTTGCCATCCTGCTTGAAGGCAGCTTTCGTGTTGGCGACACGGTCAAGGTAGATGGTTTTGAGGGACAGATCAGCAATATCTACACGCGCTACACCGTGGTGCGAGCCGCGAACGGACGTGAGTCGGTGGTGCCGAATGAAATGTTCATTGTCAATCGTGTGGAGAACCTGTCGCTCGAAAGCCGTAGCGTTTCGTTCAGCACCAAATTGCAGATTGATTACGCGAGCGACGTCGATCAGGCGCGCTCGCTGATGATCGAAGCGGCGCTGTCGCAAACCCGCGTGCTCAAGAATCCCGCACCCGGCGCAATGCTGAGTGATTTTGCGCCCGACGGGCTGGAGCTGACGCTCGGGTACTGGATTGCCGACCCGGAGAACGGCATAAACAATGTGCGCTCCGACATCAACCTCGCCATCTGGCGGGCGTTTCAGGCGAACGGCATTAATGTGCCATTTCCACAGCGCGTGATTCGCGTGGTGAATGATCCGGCGAATCCGGTCGAGTCGCTAAACTCCGCGCCTCCTGAAAAATTTGCGTAATCCCCGAAGGTGTATCTAGAAATTCACTTTATGGGGATGCAGTGTTAGGAGCCCGGAGCGCAGTAACCGGAATGTACGCCCTGGTACATGAGGATTCTGAGCACCGCGCGACGACACAATGCGCCCCAGAAATGAATTTGTAGAGATACCTGATGCCTGAATCCTTGATCGCGCGCCTGTCGCGAGACGTTGTTATTACCGCTCAACAAGCTGAGGCCGCTGTGGGGCTTCTCGATGGTGGGGCGACTGTGCCCTTTATCGCCCGCTATCGCAAAGAGGCCACGTTTGGGCTGGATGATGTGCAGTTGCGCTTTCTTGAAGAGCGATTGGGTTATCTGCGCGAGCTGGATCAGCGCCGTGATGCGGTGCTTTCATCAATCAAGGAGCAGGGCAAGCTGACGGATGATTTGGCAGTGGCGCTTGATCGCGCGGTGAGCAAGCAGGAGCTTGAGGACATCTACGCGCCGTACAAGCAGAAGCGCCGCACCAAGGCGCAGATTGCGCGTGAGGCGGGGTTACAGCCGTTGGCCGATGCGTTGTACGGCGATCCGACTTTGGTGCCGCTGGTGGAGGCGGCGAAGTATGTGAATGTTGGCCCCGGCGTCGACGGCGCGCCAC
>JANXNO010000397.1 GCA_025354075.1 Burkholderiales bacterium
CATCAACACTCTGGCGCTTCGGCTCATGACCGCTTTTTTTACCGTCCACTGCGTATTTTCCAGTATTGCTTCTGCTCCAACACGAAGCGTGCCAGACGGATGCCCGAAAACCACCTCCTTGCGCGCTCCGCCGCCCGCCGCAGCGTTCACCAGCGTGCCCGGCACGACTGCGGCGACCGCAATGGCCACGGATGCGGTGCCCATCATCGCGTGGTGCAGCTTGCCCATCGACAGTGCGCGCACCACGAGGTCAACGTCGCCCGCCCGCACCGCTTTGCCGCTGGACGACACGTAGTCCTTCGGCGACGCAACGAACGCGACCTTGGGCGTGTGCTGACGCGTAGCCGCTTCATCGAGTGACTTGATGAGGCCCATACGCATTGCGCCATGCGCACGGATCGTCTCGAACATGGCGAGCTTTTTTCCATCGCCGTTGATTGCGTCCTGCAATTCTGTTCCGGTGTAGCCGATCGCGTCGGCGTTAATAAACACGGTGGGAATGCCCGCGTTGATCATCGTGGCTTTCAACGTCCCAACGCCGGGCACGACGAGATCATCGACGAGGTTGCCGGTTGGGAACATCGCACCGCCCTCGGTGCCAGGCTCTTCGGCAGCCGGATCCATGAACTCAAGCTGCACTTCCGCTGCCGGAAAGGTCACGCCGTCGAGTTCGAAATCGCCCGTTTCCTGCACCGCCCCATCACTCATTGGCACGTGCGCGATGATGGTTTTGCTGATGTTCTGTTGCCAGATGCGAATCGTGGCGATACCAGTGGCCGGAATGCGCGCTGCGTCGACCAAGCCGTTTGAGATCGCGAACGGCCCCACCGCAGCGGACAAGTTGCCGCAGTTGCCGCTCCAGTCCACAAACGGTTTGTCGATGGATACTTGCCCGAACAGGTAATCAACATCATGATCGGGCCGCGTGCTCTTCGACAAGATGACAGTCTTCGACGTGCTCGAAGTAGCGGCCCCCATGCCGTCGATCTGCTTGCCATACGGATCGGGGCTGCCGATCACGCGCAGCAGGATCGCATCGCGCGCCGCGCCGGGAACGCGCGCCTGCGCGGGCAAGTCCTGCAAGCGAAAGAACACGCCCTTGCTGGTGCCGCCGCGCATGTAGACGGCGGGAATTCGAGTATGACCAGGCATGAAGAGTGTGGTGATGTGCAGTGTCTGCGCGCGGATCAACGGATCAGCGAGCGCGCCCAGTCCTCGCCCAGTCCGACGGCGCGGATATCACTTTTCGTCATCGACCATGACGTCCGGCAGGAACATTTCCGGACGGG
>JANXNO010000400.1 GCA_025354075.1 Burkholderiales bacterium
TCATGCAGGACAGCCGATGAATCGCAATACCCGCAAACTGGACGACCTTGGCTCGACGTCGCAACAACTACCGCCGCAGCACGGGGGATCGATAGCGCCGGGTGCCGTGCATCTTGTGCACGAAGCGCATGACCGCAACACCGAGTCGACGCAGCGGAGCGCTGAGCCGCAAAGTCGTATCAGCGTGCTCGCTGGCAAGCGGGTTCCGCAAGCCTCGCTGGTCAATATCGCGAAGCTGGTCACCGCCTATTACTGCGAAGTACCCGATCCCACCATCGCCTCGCAGCGCGTTGCGTTTGGCACGTCGGGGCATCGTGGTTCAGCATTTACCTGCTCGTTCAATCAATGGCATGTTCAGGCGATTACGCAGGCGATCTGCAACTACCGCAAACATCATGGCATCAATGGGCCATTGTTTCTGGGAATTGATACGCACGCATTGTCCGAACCCGCCTACGTCAGCGCCCTGGAAGTACTCGCCGCTAATGGCGTAACTGTCATGCTGGCCACTCACAATGAGTACACGCCAACTCCGGCGATATCGCACGCAATACTGGCTTACAACCGTGGACGCAAATCGGGATGGGCCGACGGAATCGTCGTGACGCCATCGCACAATCCGCCGGACGATGGCGGCCTCAAATACAACCCGCCTAACGGCGGGTCGGCTGACGAGCGAATCACTCGATGGGTTGAGGCAGCAGCCAACATTTTTCTCGAATCGAACCTCGATGGCGTGAAGCAAATTTCTTACGCGAGGGCCGTGCGCGCTGCAACTACGCATCGCTACAACTTCATCAACGCTTACGTAAGCGATCTGGGCAGCGTGATTGACATCGCTGCTATTCGTGACGGGCCCCTTCATATGGGCGTTGACCCCATGGGTGGCGCGGGCGTGCACTATTGGGCCGCTATCGCTGATCGATATCGACTTGATCTGAAAGTCATCAGCGACGCCGTGGATTTGACGTTTAGCTTCATGACACTTGACTGGGATGGACAAATCCGGATGGATCCGTCGTCAAAGTACGCGATGCGTCGACGGGTTGAGCACAAGGATCGTTTTGATATTTCCTTTGCCTGTGACACGGACCATGATCGTCACGGTATCGTCACCTCGCGCGCGGGATTGATGGCTCCCAATCACTATCTGTCGGTTGCTATTGATTACTTGTTTCAACACCGAGCAGGCTGGAACGCAGGCGCTGCGGTAGGCAAGACGGTGGTTAGCACGCAGCTGATTGACCGGGTGGCCACACGGCTCGGTCGTTCGCTTTTTGAAACGCCAGCGGGATTCAAGTGGTTTGCGGATGCATTACATACCGGTGCGCTCGGATTCGCGGGTGAAGAGAGCGCGGGTGCAACGTTCCTGCGCCGCGACGGGACGGTTTGGACGACTGATAAGGACGGGATTGTGGCATCGCTTCTTGCCGCAGAAATTACGGTGTGCACCGGGCGCGATCCTGGCGCGCTGTACGTTCGGCTCGCAGAAGACTTTGGAAATCCTGTGATGGATCGTGTTGAGGCACCGGCCACACCGACCCAAAAAAAGCAGTTGGCTGCGCTGTCTGCGCAACAAATTCAGTCAACCGAACTGGCCAGTGAAAAAATTGAAAGCATCGTGACGCATGCGCCTGGAAACGGAGCGTCGATCGGCGGGATAAAGGTCACCACAAAAAACGGGTGGTTCGCGGCCCGACCCTCTGGCACAGAAGCGCTATACAAAATATATGCGGAAAGTTTCAGCAGTCCCCCCCATTTAAGGCGGATTCTTGAAGAGGCGCAATACATCGTCGACGCCGCGATCTCATAAGTGGTGCCTTTACGCCGGGTCGCGCCCCGGCTTCAGTAGTCTGGGCCTCTGCGATACGAACTGTGACACGTTCGGCGAAATTGGCAGTTAAATCCGACCCTACGTTAGCGATTGTCAGACAACACTAAACCTGCCGCCGGTGATACAAACCAGCTCACATTGATAGCCATTTCGTACATTTATGCACACTCCGTTGTCTCCTGATTTACTGAAGCGGATGCACGCGTATTGGCGTGCAGCCAATTACTTGTCCGTCGGGCAAATCTACTTGCGGGATAACCCGCTTCTAGCGTCGCCGCTCACGCTGGCGGACGTCAAACCGCGGTTGCTTGGGCACTGGGGCACAACGCCAGGGTTGAATCTTGTCTACGTCCACCTAAATCGCCTGATCGTAGAAAACAATCTCAACATGATCTACGTCATCGGGCCCGGGCACGGCGGCCCGGGGATCGTAGCAAACACCTACCTCGAAGGCTC